>NZ_WEKR01000062.1:0-666 GCF_024105395.1 Paracoccus sp. 08
GCGAGGCCGCCGCCCGCCAGGCCCGCGCCGCCGCCGAGGGCGAGGCCGCGGCCCTTGCCGCCGAACGCACCGCCCTGCAGCGGCTGGTCGATCGCGGGCGCTCCGGGGGTGCCACGCTGCTGGATCAGGTGGCCGTCGCGCGGGGGCACGAGGCCGCATTCGGGGCCGCCCTGGGCGACGATCTGCGTGCGGGCGTGGGCGGCGACGGGTCGGGCTGGCACGACCTGCCGGGCTGGGACGATCCGCAGCCCCTGCCCGACGGCGCCGTGCCGCTGGCACCGCATGTGCGCGGCCCGGATCTGCTGGCGCGGCGGCTGTCGCAGACGGGGCTGGTGCTGGACGCAGGGCAGGGGGCCGCGCTGCAGCCGATGCTGTCGGCGGGACAGCGGCTGGTGACGCCCGAGGGCGATCTGTTCCGGTGGGACGGGCTGCGGGTGATGGCGGGGCAGGCGCTGTCCTCGGCCGCGCTGCATCTGCAGAAGGTCAACGAGCTGGCCCATGTGACCGAACAGGCCGAGCGTGCCGAGGCCTGCGCCGAGGAGGCCCGCGAGACCCATGAGGCGGCCCGCGCCGATCTGGCCCAGGCCGCCGAGGTCGAGAAGTCGGCCCGCGACGCGCGCCGCGAGGCCGAGCGCCTGCTGTCCGAGGCCGCGCGCGCCGCGACGC
>NZ_WEKR01000063.1:0-603 GCF_024105395.1 Paracoccus sp. 08
GGCCGTGCACAGCCGCGCCGCCGCCGCACGGGCGGAACGCGACGCGGCCGTACCCGCCGAGGACGTCGCACCGACGCTGTCCGACCGCCTGCGCGCCCTGGACCCGGCGCGCCTGCCTGTCCTGGTGGGCGGGCTGGCGCTGTTGCTGGTCGTGGMGCTGCTGTTCCTTGGCCGCCCCGCGCCGCAGGAGGAACTGGCCGAAGCCCCCGTTCCGCAGGCCCCTGTTCAGCAGGAACCTGTCCAGCAGGCGACCGTCGCGGCAGAGCCGCAGCAGACGGCACCGGCCCCGCAAGCGGCCATCCCGGTCGCGCCCGCGACCACGACGCCGGTCGACCCCGCCCCTGTGGCACAGGAACCGCAGACGACGCCCGAACAGCCCGACGCCCTGGATCAGGCCTTGGCCGAGGCGCTGGCACAGGCCCGTACGCCTGCCCCCGCATCGACACCGGTCGCCGTGCCGCCCGCGGCATCGATGATCGCCGATCTCACGGCCGCCCCGGCTGCCACCGCGACCGCCGAAGTTGCGCCCGCCTCGGGGCCGACGCCCGCCGAACCCGCACCCGCAGCGACCACGGCGACCGCCGCGGCACCCGCGACGCCGGC
>NZ_WEKR01000009.1:0-113774 GCF_024105395.1 Paracoccus sp. 08
TTCGGTGGACCACACTCTGGCGGCGCATCGGACCAACGCAAGCCATTACGATTGATGAAGATTATCCCGCTCAAGACCCGCCGATCATCGACCCGTGGGCGGCCATGGCTCTTTGGAAAGAACGGCCGCAGCCGCGCCATCTGCTCGTCACTCAGCCAAAAAAGATTGCTCAGCATGCCCCCATCAGTTCGGGAGCGTGAAACACGCCGGCAAGGGGGTCGAAACCCGATTAATGGGTCCTGACCCTAGGCCAGGCTTCATCCTCGGCGTCAAAGTAAGTCGTACTCGTGACGCTATCGGGCGATATCCGAGTTCCGACAATTCAGTGTCCTCTCGCGCGTCCGTAGCTGGACGCCATCAAGACCGCGGGGTGAATATGGCTGCTGCGGCACAATTCGATGATAACCGGTGACGGCATCATGGGATAAGACACGTTTCCAGCGGCGCTTTTTCCTGTTCCGCTTTCTATAAATTCAGCCCTTCTGTCGGTTTTGCGATGGAAGGGAGGAATGCTCGGACCATGCAGAGATTTGCTGGTTAGGCCTACGGAGCATGCTATCCAAAAATTGATATGCATGCATGTCGCGTCGTTAGGACTGCTACGCTGCCATGGTCTCCGTGCAACTGACTAGCCTCGCCTCGACAAGGACGTAGATGCTTTCTCCGCCGAGAGGCGTAGTAATGAAGGCATCCGTTGATCGTTCACCACCGTGCTCTTACACATGTCAATCCAACGAAAGCGGCGGACTGGCCGCATACTGTCGGCCCGAATGACGGCAAGGCCCTCTGGCAGGTTTATCACGACGTGCGACGACGCCGGACGTCGTGTTCCGCAGTTTCACCAAAAGCACAATTACAACTGCCATAACGTCCGTTTGTCAGGGCAGTATACTTTCCCAACATTATCGACGCACGACCGGAGCAATCTTGTCGTGATCATCACGTTGATCAACGGTCCTACTGTAAAACCGCGCTTAGGCAGTAGTACCGTCGCTGGACGGAACTGGCTATCTGTCGATGGGTCACCTCAGCGAACCAAGGCGTGAGATTAGCATCAGTAACAATCCAGACCCGGAATTACGATGCTGACTAGCCTTTCGACAGCGCCAGAATCAGCGCAGTGTGTCCAGGAATCACCGCTATGGTGTTTTGCAAAAGCATTCGCAGAACGGCGTTTTGCATAGATATGCGACTGCTGGCACGGGCGGCACCAGTCATCGTCGTTCAACCATGTTCGGTTCGATAACCGCGACTGTGCCCAAGGAATGCCCGGCGCGAGGTCAGGATCTTCTGTGGCGCTGGTATCGGCACCGACCCACGCATCTGTCAGCGCTCGCCGGATCGCCGGGCTTGGGTCGGTAGAGACCGACGGGGAGCGCGGGTCGGTGCGGTCATTACAGCTGCGCCAGAACGGCCGTGGTGACGGCGTCGGTGGTGTCGCGGCCCGGGTGGGTGCCGATGCCGCGGGCGGTGGCGGCCTCCAGTGCGGCCATGATGCGGGCGGCGGGGGCGGTCTGGCCCAGGTGGTCCAGCATCATCGCCGCCGACCAGAACGCCGCCATAGGGTTGGCGATCCCCTGATCCGCGATGTCGGGGGCCGAGCCGTGGACGGGCTCGAACATCGACGGGTTGCGGCGCGTCGGGTCGATATTGGCAGAGGCCGCGAAGCCCAGGCCCCCCTGGATCGCCGCGCCCAGATCCGTCAGGATGTCGCCGAAAAGGTTAGAGGCGACCACCACGTCCAGGCTCTCGGGGGCCATGACCATCCGCGCGCACATTGCGTCGATGTGGTAGCGGGTGACAGCGACGTCCGGGTATTCGGCGGCCAGTTCGTCGGTGACCTCGTCCCAGAAGACCATGCTGTGGCGCTGCGCGTTGGATTTCGTGACCGAGGCCAGCTTGCCCCGCCGCCCCTGCGCCTGTTCGAAGCCGAAGCGCAGGATGCGTTCCACGCCCGCGCGGGTGAAGATCGAGGTCTCGACCGCGACCTCGTCCGGGGTGCCCTGATGGACGCGGCCGCCAGCGCCGGAATATTCGCCTTCGGTGTTCTCGCGGATGCAGAGAATGTCGAAATCGCGGGTCTTCAGCGGTCCCTCGACGCCGGGCAGCAGGCGGTGCGGGCGGATGTTGGCGTATTGGACGAAGGCCTTGCGGATGGGCAGCAGCAGCCCGTGCAGCGACACGGCATCGGGCACGCGGGCCGGCCAGCCAACGGCGCCCAGGAAGATGGCATCGAAGCCGCGCAAGGTCTCGATGCCGTCCTCGGGCATCATGCGGCCGTGCTGCAGGTAATGATCGCAGGACCAGGGAAAGCTCTCGGTCGCGATGTCGGCGCCGCCGGCCTCCATGACGCGCAGGGCGGCCTCGGTCACGGGAATGCCGATGCCGTCTCCGGGGATCAGGGCGATGCGGTGGGTCATGGAGGGCTCCTCAGATTTCATTCGGCACGGTCTTGTGTTGGCCACGTTCGCGACAGGCGGTGCAGCCCGGATCGCTGCCGATGCCCGGTTACCCGCAGGCCCCGGCCGACAGAGCATGATCGCACCAGCGACCATGGCGGTTGATCCGGACCGTGCCTGTCCGGAGCCGCCGCATGGCCGGTGACGGGGCGCGTGTAACGTGCCGGCGCAGCGACCCTAGGTCGGATAGGCCGACAGGTCCATGGCCTGACCCGCGTCTTCAAAGCTGCACGGCGTCGAAAGCCCTCGTCCAGGTGAAGTGTCGGTCAGGTACTGGGTTCGACCGGAATGCCCGGGACGCGGAGATGTCCGGGGCTGTACATCCTTGATTGCCCGACCACCGCCTAAGCGGAGCACCGCGCGTGGATTCCGCAATCAACGTCACGGAAAGCGATGGGCGGTGCGGCACTGTCATTTATGGCATCCGGTGGAGGGAGTACTGGGCACGAGCAGCACGCAGGAAGCAAGGGCCGGTCGATCAAACGACCCCGCGGGTGGGCAATGCTTTTGAGATCACACACTTCAAGATGCAGCGACGATCGACTGGCCTGCCGCTACTGCCCCATCTCAGAATAGGGAAATACAGTCGTGCGGGGCGACTGATCCGGTTTGTCCCATGATTTTTAGGCAGCCATGACAGCGCCGGGCGGGGACGGGGTTCGGCGCCCCGTCTGCGAGGGCCGGTGCACGCGAATTGCGTCCCGCGGTGGCCGGGGGCTGCGCGCCCCCGGACCCCCCGTGGGCGCACGGTGACGCCAGTGGTTCCGTATGAACCGCATCGTTTTGGACATTCTTGCATTCGACCGGTCTGCGGACGGACGACGCGATGCAAGATATTGTGCAGTCCAAGGATAGGGCAGGAGCACATCGTGACATCTGGAACCGGTGCCGACATGACGGCGCGCGAAAGCGAGGGGGGTGCGGTGAGCGCGCTTTTGCCGGCGCTGGCGCTGGCGCTGGCGGGGCTGGTCGCGCTGGCGGGCCATGCATTGACCCGCCCGGGCGCGCCGGGACAGTTCCTTGTCATGACCCGTCCCGGCCTGCATCGGGCGCAGGTTCTGGACCTGGTCCATGCCGCCGGGGGCGGGGTGATCGCCTTTGGCGCGCTGCCCGGCCTGTCGGTCGTGCTGTCGGGCGACGACGGGTTCGAGGACCGCGTCCGCCAGCGGGGCGCATGGCTGGTGCTGCCCGCGCCGGGATCTTTGGGATGCGTCGCGTCGGACGCGGAGGGGGCACGATGAACGTCGAACTGAACGCGCTGCGGGCGCGCTATGGCCGGATGCTGGTCACGCTGTTCTGGGCGCATGTCCCGGTGATCGGCCTGGCCGCGGCGTGGGTGGGCAGCATGTCACCGCTTACGGCGATGGCGCTGGCCGGGGGGCTTGCCGCGCTTTATCACCTGCTGTGGCGGCTGCGCCGCACTCGGCCGGTGACGCGCAACATCGCCGCCGTGGCCCTGGTGGGCGAGCCTGCGCTGTTCCTGCTGGCGTTCGAGGGGCACGCCTGGCAGATGGACATGCACATGTACTTCTATGCCGTGCTGGCGCTGAATCTGGCATGGTTCGACCGGTCGGCCCTGATCATGTCGGCAGCGGCGATCACCGTGCATCATCTGGTGCTGTTCTATCTGCTGCCGAATGCCGTGTTCTCGACCGACGGCGACGTGGCGCGGGTGCTGTTGCACGGGGCCATCGTGGCATTTCAGACCACGGTTCTGGTCTGGGTCAGCGACAAGGTCGTCCAGTCCTTCGACCGCATCGGCAAAATGAGCGACGAGATCGTGGCAAAAAGCGCCGCGCTGGAGGAACGCACCCGCGAGGCCGAGGAGGCGAACCGCACCAAGAGCATGTTCCTGGCCAACATGAGCCACGAGATCCGCACCCCCATCAACGCCATCCTGGGCTTTTGCCACCTGGTCCAGCGAACCACGCTGGAACCGCGCCAGCGCGAGCATGTCAGCCGGATCAGCACCGCGGGGGGCGTCCTATTGCGTCTGATCAACGACCTGCTGGACTTTTCCAAGAACGAGGCGGGGGCACTGACCCTGGAAGCGCGGCCCTTCGACCTGCGTTCGGCGATGTCATGCCAGGTCCAGATGGTGGCCGACACCATGGCCGCCCGCCGCCTGACCTTGCGCCAGGAGATCGACGAACGCCTGCCCGAGATGCTGGTCGGGGATGAGCTGCGCCTGAACCAGGTGCTGCTGAACCTGTTGAGCAACGCGACCAAGTTCAGCGAGGATGGAGAGATCGTGCTGACCGCCCGCCTGGTCGAACGGCAGGACGACCAGGCCCGGGTCGAGATCTCGGTCAGCGATTGCGGCATCGGCATGACGCCCGACCAGGTCGGCCGGCTGTTCACGCCGTTCACGCAGGCCGACAGCTCGACCACGCGGCGGTTCGGGGGGACGGGGCTGGGGCTGGCGATCTGCAAGCAGATCGTCCAGCAGATGGACGGCTGGATCCGCGCGGAGAGCGTGCCGGGGCAGGGCAGCCGGTTCACCTTCTCGCTGTGCCTGGGGATCGGACAGGTGGACGCCGCCGAAGCGATCATGCCCTGCAGCGTGATCCGCGCCCTGCGCATCCTGATCGCGGATGACAGCCCCATCGCGCTGAAGATGCTGGAGGCGATCTTTGCCCGCTGGCAGATCCGGGTGATCCTAGCGCCCTCGGGCCGCGCGGCGCTGGACATGGTGCAGGCGGCGGATCAGCGGGGCCATCCCTATGACCTGGTGATCCTGGACTGGAAGATGCCTGATCTGGACGGGCTGCAGACGCTGCGCGCGCTGCGGCGGGKGGATCTACGGGGGATGCCCGCCACGATGGTGATGACCGCGCACGGCGTCGACGCCGTCATGGCCGAGGCCGGCGGAGAGACGATCGACCTGTTCCTGGCCAAGCCCATCAACGCGCGCAACCTACTGGATGCGCTCAAGCAGCTGCCCGGGCTGGCCGAACGCCATGTCCCCGAGGTCGCGCCCGACCTGCCCGCCGCCCCCCTTCTGCCCGAGGCGATGCGCGGTCAACGCGTGCTGCTGGTCGAGGACAATCCGATCAACCAGGAGATCGCGGTCGCGCTTTTGGGTGATGCGGGCCTGCTGGTCGATTGCGCCGAGAACGGGCTTGTCGCCTGCCGGATGGTCGAGGCCGGTGCGGCGGGCTATGCCGCCGTGCTGATGGACATGCAGATGCCGGAGATGGACGGGCTGACCGCCACGCGGCAGATCCGCCTGACGCACACGGCCGAGGCCCTGCCCATCATCGCGCTGACCGCGCATGCCTATGACGACGAACGCCGCGCCTGCATAAAGGCGGGGATGTGCGATCACGTGACCAAGCCCGTCGATCCCGCGCGCCTGATCGCGGTGCTGGCACGCCACATGCGGATCGTGCCCACCGCCGCCGCCCCGGCCCCGCGGGCCGAGGGGGTTGGCGCCGCGGACCTGCCCGACCACCTGCCGCCCTTCGACATCCCCGCCGCGCTGGCGCGGGTGAACGGCAAGCGGCCGCTGCTGCGCCGCCTGATCCTGTCCTTTGCCGAAGGGAACCGCGATGCTGTCGCGCAGATCGCGCAGCTGATCGAAGACGGACGACGACAGGACGCGCATCGCGCCGCCCATACCCTGAAGGGGGTCGCGGCCTCGCTGGAGCTGCCCCGGATCGCGGCCCTTGCCGGGCAGATCGAGGCGTCTCTGCAGGCCGATGACACGATCGGCATCGACGCGCTGTTGGCGCAGCTGTCCGGCCCGCTGGCTGCGGCGATCGCCGCCGCCGACAGCCTGACGGCGGCGGCGGGCACGCCCCACGCGGCCGCGTCGCCGCCCACCCCGGCCGGCGACAGCGCGCGGATTGCCCAGCTGCGCGGCCATCTGCGCGACCAGGTCCGCCGTCGCAGCATGGCCGCCCGTGCCAGCTTTGACGCGCTGGCCGAGGCGCTGCAGCTGGACCGCATGGCGATGGACGACCATCCCGTGCGCCGCGCGCTGCTGCGGCTGGATTATGCCGCGGCGGATGCGCTGCTGAACGGCCCCCACCCCGACACCGGTCAACCAGGGATATGAACATGGACAACCGCCCCGTCATCCTTGTGATCGACGACGAACCCGCCAACATCGAGATCGTCACCGCCGTGCTGGAGGACGAATACGAGATCTGCTTTGCCCTGTCCGGCGAACAGGCCGTGCAGGTGGCCCGCGAAAGCAGGCCGGACCTGATCCTGCTGGACGTGGTGATGCCCGGCATGGACGGCTATCAGCTGTGCCGCATCTTCAAGGCCGACCCGCTGCTCAGCGACATTCCGGTGATCTTCGCCACCGCCCTGGGCGATGACGAGGCCGAGTTGCGCGGGTTGGCGGTCGGTGCGATCGACTATGTCACCAAGCCGGTCCGCCCGGCCGCCCTGCAGCGGCGCGTGCGCAACCACGTCCAGATGAAGCGGATGCGCGACCAGTTGACCGAACAGGCGCTGCGCGATCCGCTGACGGGGCTGGCCAACCGGCGCATGCTGGAACGCCGCCTGCAGGCGGAGCTGCACCGGCAGGCGCGCGACGGCGGTCTGATCGCGGTGCTGATGCTGGATATCGATCACTTCAAGGGCTTCAACGACAGCTATGGCCACCCCGAGGGCGACATCTGCCTCAAGGCCGTGTCGCAGGCGCTGGCGCAGGCGATCCGCCGGTCGGGCGACCTGTGCGCGCGCTATGGCGGCGAGGAGTTCGCCTGCATCCTGCCCGGCACCGACCTGGACGGCGCCCTTCACCTGGCCGAGACGATGCGCGCCGGTGTCGAGGCGCTGGCCATCCCGCACCGCGCGTCGCAGGTGGGGCAGGTGGTGACGATCAGCATCGGCGTGGCGTCCGGGCGTTGCGACATGGGCAGCGACAACGCCTTCTGGCTGACCGGGGCCGACAGGATGCTGTATCGCAGCAAGCTGGCCGGGCGGAACCGCGTCAGCGGACAGGTGATGAGCGCCGATCACCCGCTGCGCGACGCGTCCGCGCTGGACGGGCCGGTCGTCGGGGATGTCAGGGCGGGCTAGGTCCTTCCCGTCGGGCCGGCCGTCAGATTGGCATTGAATGCCGGACGGGCCTGCGGCAGGCTGCATGACATGCAACCCCGCGACACAGCGGGGGCCGATCACCGACAGGAACCTCACATGACATATCCCCTGACCATGCGCGCCATGCTTCTGGCCTCGGCGCTGGCGCTTGCACCCGCGGCCTGGGCCGAGACGCCGGCCGACACCCTGGTCGTGGCCCACACGATCGACGACATCATCAGCCTGGACCCGGCGGTAAGCTTCGAGTTCGCGGGCAACGACGTCAACAACAACACCTATGACCGGCTGGTCGATTTCAACCCGCTGGACCCGGACGCGGGCTTCCAGCCCAGCCTTGCGACCGAATGGGCGGTGTCCGAGGACGGCCTGTCCATCACCTTCACGCTGCGCGAGGATGCGACCTTCCATTCGGGCAACCCCGTGCGCGCCGCGGACGCCGCCTGGTCGCTGCAGCGCGCGGTCAAGCTGGACAAGACCCCGGCCTTCATCCTGACCCAGTTCGGCTTTACCGCCGACAACGTCGATCAGATGATCACCGCCGACGGCAACACGCTGACGCTGACGATGGACAAGCCCTATGCGCCGACCTTCGTGCTGAACTGCCTGACCGCCAACATCGCCAGCGTGGTCGACATGGAGACCGTCATGGCCAACGAGGTCGACGGCGACATGGGCAATGCCTGGCTTAACACGAACGAAGCCGGGTCGGGCGCCTATGTGCTGTCGGCCTGGCGTCCGAACGAGGCGGTGCAGCTGACCGCCTATGAGGAATACTGGCAGGGCGCCCCCGAGATGAAGCGCGTGATCGTGCGCAACGTCGCCGAATCCAGCGCGCAACGGCTGCTGCTGGAGCAGGGCGACATCGACGTGGCGCGCAACCTGACGCCGACGGATGTGGAATCCATCGCCGCGGTCGAGGGCGTGACCATCCAGGACGAGCCGCGCGGCCGCATCCTCTACATGGGCCTGAACCAGAAGGACGAGCTGCTGTCGAACCCCGCCGTGGTCGAGGCGATGAAGCACCTCGTCGATTACGAAGGCATCACCGGCAGCTTCCTGAAGGGTCAGTTCGTCACCCACCAGACCTTCCTGCCCCAGGGCTATCTGGGCGTGCTGGACGAGCAGCCCTGGACCTATGACGTCGAGAAGGCCCGCCAGATCCTGGCCGATGCGGGGATCGAGGGCGGCACCATCACCACCCGCGTGCGCGACCTGCGCGAATACGTGGACGTGGCCCAGACCCTGCAGGCGTCGATGGCCCAGGTCGGCCTGACCCTGGAGATCGAGCAGATGACCGGCGCGCAGGTGCTGGACGCCTATCGCGCCCGCGAGGTGCCGATCTTCCTGGGCGAATGGGGCCCGGATTATTCGGACCCGAACACCAATGCCGCGACCTTCGCCTATAACCCCGACAACAGCGACGAGGCCGCCGCCGTGGGCCTGCTGGCCTGGCGCAACGCCTATGAGGTGCCGGCCGAGATGAACGAGGCCACTGTCGCAGCCACCCTGGAGCAGGACGCCGACGCCCGCGCCGCGATGTACCAGGACATCCAGCGCCAGTACCAGGCCGAGGCCCCCATCGTGCCGCTGTTCCAGCGCATCGAACAGGTCGGCCTGCGCGACGGCGTCCAGAACTGGTGGAGCGGCGGCGCCATTTCGTCGGTCATGTATCGTCAGGTGACGAAGGGCGAATAAATGGCCCTGACCGATCCGACCGGCGCCGCGACCGCATCGTCGCGGCGCCGCGCCCTGACCCGCAGGCGCGTGCGCAGCGTGGCGGGGACCGTCCTGTCGCTGGCGCTGACGCTCCTGGGGCTGCTGCTGGTCACCTTCATCATCGGGCGGGTCATGCCGATCGACCCGGTGCTGAAGGKGGTGGGCGACCGCGCCACCCAGGCCCAGTACGACGCCGCCTATGTCGCGATGGGTCTGGACCAGCCGCTGATCGTGCAGTTCCTGTCCTATGTGGGCGACGTGCTGCGCGGCGATTTCGGACGGTCCATCTCCACCGGGCAGCCGGTGGCACAGGACATCGCCCGCGTCTTTCCCGCGACCTTCGAGCTGGCGGCCCTGGGGACCTTCATCGGCGTCGTGATCGGTGTGCCCCTGGGCGTGATCGCGGCGGCGCGGCGCGGCGGCGTCATCGACCAGGTCGCGCGGGTCGTGGCGCTGGTCGGCTATTCGATGCCGATCTTCTGGCTGGGGCTGATGGGCCTGCTGATCTTCTATGGCATGCTGGGTTGGGTCGGGGGGCCGGGGCGGCAGGGAATCATCTATGACGGGATGGTGCCGAACGTGACCGGCATGATCCTGGTCGACAGCCTGATCGCCGGGGACTGGGGCGCATTCCGCGACGCGTTCTCTCACATCATCCTGCCGGCCAGCCTGCTGGGCTATTATTCGCTGGCCTATATCAGCCGCATGACGCGCAGCTTCATGCTGGAACAGCTGTCGGCGGAATACATCACCACCGCCCGCGTCAAGGGCCTGTCCGAACGCGCCGTCATCTGGGGCCATGCCTTCCGCAACATCGCGATCCCGCTGGTGACGGTCATCGCGCTGTCCTTCGGCTCTCTGCTGGAGGGGTCGGTCCTGACCGAGATCATCTTCAGCTGGCCGGGCTTGGGCAGCTACATCACCCGCGGCCTTCTGTCGGGCGACATGAACGCGGTGCTGGGCGGCACGGTGGTCGTGGGCGTGTGCTTCGTCGTGCTGAACCTGTTCAGCGACATCCTGTACCGTTTCCTGGACCCGAGGTCGACATGAGCGCCATGACACGCCGCGACTGGCTGCTGTCCGACGCGCCCCAGACCCGCCGCCAGGCGCGGCTTGGCGCGATCTATCAGGGCTGGCTGACCTTCCGCGCCAACAGGCTGGCGATGGTCGGACTGATCATCCTGGCGCTGCTGATCGGCATGGCGATCCTGGCGCCCTGGATCGCGCCGCAGGACCCCTATGCCCAGAACCTGGCCGACCGGCTGCAGCCGCCGTCGGCCGCGCATTGGCTGGGCACCGACGCCTTGGGGCGCGACATCCTCTCGCGGCTGATCCACGGCTCGCGCATCACGCTGTTCATCGTGGGCACGGTCGCGCTGATCGCGCCGGTCATCGGGCTGCTGATCGGCACGGTGGCGGGGTTCGCCGGGGGCTGGGTGGACCAGGTGCTGATGCGGGTGACCGACATCTTCCTGGCCTTCCCCAAGCTGATCCTGGCGCTGGCCTTCGTCGCGGCCCTGGGGCCCAGCATCGGCAACGCGGTGCTGGCACTGGCGCTGACCGCCTGGCCGCCCTATGCGCGCCTGGCGCGGGCCGAGACGCTGACCATCCGCAACGCCGACTTCATCGCCGCCGCGCGCCTGCAGGGGGCGGGGCGGCTGCGCCTGCTGATCCGCCACATCTGGCCGCTGTGCCTGTCGTCGCTGATCGTGCGGGTGGCGCTGGACATGGCGGGGATCATCCTGTCGGCGGCGGGCCTGGGCTTTCTGGGCCTCGGCGCACAGCCGCCGCTGCCCGAATGGGGGGCGATGATCTCGGACGGGCGGGGCTACATCCTCGACTTCTGGTGGGTCGCCGCCATGCCCGGCATCGCGATCTTTCTGGTGTCGATGGCCTTCAACCTGCTGGGCGACGGGCTGCGCGACGTGTTGGACCCCAAGGGAGACAAGTCGTGACCGAACCCCTTCTGTCCGTGCGCGACCTGCGCGTCACCTTCCCGACCCGGCAGGGCGAGTTTCAGGCCGTGCGCGGCATCGACTTCGACCTGGGCCGCGAACGCCTCGGCGTCGTGGGCGAAAGCGGGTCGGGCAAGTCCATGACCGGCCGCGCGATCCTGGGCCTGGTGCGTCCGCCCGGTCGGGTCGAGGCCGCCCGGATGGAGCTGGAGGGCCAGTCCATCCTGAACCTGCCCGACCGGCAGATGCGCGCCATCCGCGGCGGGCGCATCAGCATGGTCATGCAGGACCCCAAGTTCAGCCTGAACCCGGTGATGACCGTGGGCCAGCAGATCATCGAGGCCTATCGCCTGCACGCGCGCGCGCCCCGCGCCGCCGCCCGCGCAAAGGCCTTGGAGATGCTTGAGGCCGTGCAGATCCGTGACCCCGAACGCGTCATGGACAGCTATCCCCACGAGGTGTCGGGCGGCATGGGTCAGCGCATCATGATCGCCATGATGCTGGCCCCCGATCCGCACATCCTGATCGCGGACGAACCGACCAGCGCGCTGGACGTGTCGGTCCGGACCGAGGTGCTGCACATCATGGACCGGCTGGTCCGCGACCGCGGCATGGGGCTGATCTTCATCAGCCATGACCTGAACCTGGTGGCGCAGTTCTGCGACCGCGTGCTGATCATGTATGCCGGCCGCGTGGTCGAGACGCTGCCCGCCCGCGACCTGCACCGGGCGCAGCACCCCTATACCCGCGGGCTTCTGGACAGCCTGCCGCGGCTGGACGCGCCGGTGTCGCGCCTGTCCGTCCTCCAGCGCCAGGACAGCTGGCGCGACCCCGTCGTGAAAGGCCCCTGAGATGCTGAGCGTTGCCGATCTGACCGTCTGGTTCGGGCAGGAGCCCGACCGCGTCACCGCCGTTCACAATGCGGCCTTCGACGTGGCGCAGGGCGAAAGCTTTGGCCTGGTCGGCGAAAGCGGTTCGGGCAAGTCGACCATCCTGCGCGCCATCGCAGGTCTGATCCCCGGCTGGTCCGGCCGGATCGCGGTCGACGGTCAGGCTCAGAAGGGAGAGCGGCGCGACCGGGCGTTCTTTCGCACCGTCCAGATGGTGTTCCAGGACCCCTATGCCAGCCTGCATCCGCGCCATTCCGTCGATGCTGTCCTGGCCGAGACCCTGCGCCTGCAGGGCATGGACAGGATCGACCAGCGCATCGTCAAGCTGCTGGACGACGTGGGTCTGGGCCGGGGGTTCCGCTTCCGCTATCCGCACCAGCTGTCCGGGGGACAGCGTCAGCGCGTGGCGATCGCCCGCGCCCTGGCGGCGGAGCCGCGCCTGCTGCTGCTGGACGAGCCGACCAGCGCGCTGGACGTCAGCGTCCAGGCCGAGATCTTGAACCTGCTGGCCGATCTGCGCGACGAACACGGGCTGACCTATCTGATGGTCAGCCACGACCTGTCGGTGATCGCCCATATGTGCGACCGGCTGGCCGTGATGCAGCGCGGCCGCATCGTCGAGATCCTGCCGGCGTCCCATCTGCGGGCGGGGCAGGGCGCCCAGCCCTATACCACCCACCTGATCGAGGCGTCCGCCGGATACCGCCCGGAGGCCCGCCCATGACCGATGCGCGACAGGATGCGGTCGCCCGCGCCGAAGGTTATTTCGACCAGGGCGGATTCCAGGCCGATCTGGCGGCCTTGGTGGCACATCCGACCGAAAGCCAGGACCCGGCGCAGCGGCCCCATCTGGACCGCTATCTGACCGAGGCGATGATACCGCGCCTGTCCGGTCTGGGCTTCGCCACGCGGGTGCTGGACAACCCCGACCCGCGCGGCGGCCCCTTGCTGATCGCGGAACGGATCGAGGATCCGGCCCTGACCACGGTCCTGACCTATGGTCATGGCGACGTGGTCCATGCCCAGACCGACCAGTGGCGCGACGGGCTGTCGCCCTTTGTCCTGACCGCCGAGGGCGACCGCCTGTATGGCCGTGGCGCGGCCGACAACAAGGGGCAACACCTGATCAACCTGGCCGCGCTGCAGGCGGTCATCGACACGCGCGGGCATCTGGGCTTCAACATGCGGATCATCTTCGAGATGTCCGAGGAGACCGGATCGCCCGGCCTGGCCCAGGTTTGCCGGGACCATGCCGATGCGCTGGCGGCCGATGTGCTGATCGCGTCTGACGGCCCGCGCCTGCAGGCCGACGTGCCGACGCTGTTCATGGGATCGCGCGCGGCGCTGGCCTTTGATCTGGTGCTGGAGCTGCGGTCGGGGGCGCATCATTCGGGCAACTGGGGCGGTCTTCTGGCCGATCCGGCGATGATCCTGGCCCATGCGCTGGCCACGATCTGCGATCGGCGCGGCCAGATCCAGGTCCCGGAATGGCGTCCCGACAGCCTGACGCCCGCGCTGCGCGACGCCCTGCGCGACCTGCCGGTGATCGAGGCGGGCGGCCCCCAGGTCGATGCCGACTGGGGAGAAGTCGGGCTGACACCCACCGAACGCGCCTTTGGCTGGAACAGCTTTGCGGTGCTGGCGATGACCGCCGGCGTGCCCGACGCACCCGTGAACGCCATCGCGGGCCGCGCGCGGGCGACCTGCCAGCTGCGCTATGTCGTGGGGACCGATCCGAGCGACATCCTGCCGGCGCTGCGCCGCCACCTGGACCGCCACGGCCATCACGCGGTGCGCATCGTGCCGCGGGACGGCGATCCCGCCCATGCCACGCGGCTGATGCCCGACCATGACTGGGTGCGCCGGGTCGCGGTGTCGGTCCGGCGGACGACCGGGCAGGACCCGCATCTGCTGCCGAACCTGGCCGGATCGCTGCCCAACGAATGTTTTGCGGAAATCTTGGGCCTGCCGACGATCTGGGTGCCCCATTCCTATCGCGGCTGCTGTCAGCACGCGCCCGACGAACATGCGTTGCAAAGCCTGTCGCGACAGGCGCTGGCGATCATGGCGGGGTTGTGGTGGGATCTGGGGACGCCCGCGGATGGCACTTGACCGCAGGGGTGACAGATCGGCCGGGCGTCTGAACTCTTTAAACCAACCACCAAGGACGCCCGGCCGATAAGCCTCTTTTGTCTGAAGTCGGTGGCGGCGTCATCCTGTCCTTATGGACAGGAAAAGATGCACCGATTGGTGCGGTAAGGGTCTGAGCTGAAACGGAAAATGGCGACCCCGGCAGGATTCGAACCTGCAACCTATTGATTAGAAGTCAATTGCTCTATCCAGTTGAGCTACGGGGCCCGCGGGCTGGCCTTTCTTAGCGGCAGGCGCATCGGCAATCCAGACGCTAATCGCCCCGGCAAGCACGAACTTGTGCGCAGGGCCATCCCATGACGATGGAACGGCACCCGCGGGGCCGGTGTTGATGTGCCACACCACCTGAAGGAGGTCGACATGGACCACGCAAATCACACGCGACTGACCCACGACGAACTGACCGAGGCCGTTCTGGACGGCGCCACCGTCTATGGCCCGGGCGACGAAACCGTCGGCAGCGTGTCGCACACGCATGGCATGGGTGCATCGGCCAAGGTCGTGCTGGACGTAGGCGGGTTCTTGGGCATCGGCGCCAAGCCGGTCATGATTCCGGCGACCGATCTGGACTTCATGCGCGACGAAAGCGGCACCGTGCATGCCCGGACCAACTGGACCAAGGATGATCTGAAGGCTCTGCCCACGCACGAGCACTGATTGATCGACAGGAAGACGACGGCGCGCATCGCAGGATGCGCGCCGTTTGCATTACAACATCAGCGTCATGAAGACCGAATGCGGGTCGGCGCGATAGCTGCCAAAGGGCGGGCACTCCGTGAACCCCTCGCGGGCGTAGAGGCCGCGTGCCGCGACAAATCCCGGCTGCACGCCGGTTTCCAGCGACAGCTTGGCATAGCCCGCCTTCCGTGCGTGACCCAGCATGTGCCGCAGCAGCATCCGCGATACGCCCCGCCCCCGCTGTTCGGACAGCACGTGCATGGATTTAAGCTCTCCCTCGGATGCGCCCAGATCCTTGATGGCGCCCATGGCCACAGGTTGGCCCGCGTCGCGCACGACGAAGAAAGCGATGGCGGGGTTCTCCAGCGCCTCCTTGGGCATCATGTGGATCGATCCCGGCGGGGTATCGGCATGCATCTCGGCAGTGTGGCGTTGGAACAGCAGGTCCAAGTCGGGCCCAAGCGGGCTTTCCAGGTCGATCGTCAGCGTCATGTCGGGGTCCTGTCGCCACATGGTCACGGCGTCGACATCGCGCAGCTTGTCCAGACCGAACAGCCCGATGCGGAAGGTCGAGAAGTCGGCCCCCTCATCCACGGCCAACGGCACGCCCGCCGCGATCTGGGTGCCGAGGGCGGCAAAGGCCTTGCCAGACTTGACCTCGGGGTCGTCGGTATAGCTGACCACGACGCCCGGCGCCTGGAACCCCTCGGCCGCGACCGAGCGGATGCCGCGCGCGGACAGTTCGTCGCGGACCGCCCGGCCAAGGCGCCATTGCGCGTCGCGCGCGGCGGCGAACCCCATCGCGCGGGTCTCCTCCATCGCGTCGCGCAGGCCCAGCAGCGCGTCGGTGGGCATGGTCGCGTGATAGGCATGGCCGCCATCCAGATAGGCCTGCATGATCGCGCGCCATTTCTTCAGATCCAGCGCAAAGCTGTCGCTGTCGGTGGTGGCCAGCCGTTCGGCGGCGCGATCGGACAACATGACAAGGCCTGCGGCGGGCGACGCCGACCAGCCCTTTTGCGGGGCCGAGATCAGCACGTCGACGCCCGTGGCCCGCATGTCGACCCAGATCGCACCCGACGCGATGCAGTCCAGCACCATCAGGGCGCCCACCTCATGCGCGGCATCGGCCAGCGCGGTGATATAGTCGTCGGGCAGGATCAGCCCGGCCGAGGTCTCCACATGCGGGGCAAAGACCGCGTCGGGGCGCGTCTCGCGGATGCGGGCCACGACCTCGTCGATGGGCGGGGGCGCATAGGCGGGCTGGGGCGCGTTCCCTTGCGGGCGGGCCTTGACCACGGTCACCTCGCGGGCAAAGGTGCCCGCGTCGAAGATCTGGCTCCAGCGATAGCTGAACCAGCCGTTCCTGACGATCAGCGCATGCGCGTCGCGCCCGAACTGGCGCGCGACCGATTCCATCGCATAGCTGCCGCCGCCCGGTACGATCGCCACCTGGGCCGCGCCATAGACCTCGCACAGACCCGCCGACAGGTCGCGCATGACCTGCTGAAAGCGTTTCGACATGTGGTTCAGTGACCGGTCGGTGAACACGACCGAGAATTCGTCAAGGCCGTCCGGGTCGATCTCGGGGCGCTGATGGGGCATGGGTGCATCCTTTCCGTTGCGCGCAGCCTAGCGCCTGTGCGTCCGCGCGGCCAGACCGCCAAAAGGCGCAAACGCCCCCCTTGCGGCCCCCCCTGCGGGGCGACTAGGCTTCGGACACAAGCAACATCAAGGTTTTTCATGCGGATCGGCATCCTTCAATGCGGCCAGTCGCCGGCGCAGCTGAAGCGGGATTTGGGCGACTATCCGGACATGTTCGTGCGCCTGCTGGCCGGGCGCGGATTCGACTTCACCACCTGGCATGTCGAGGGGATGGAGTTTCCACAGGACATCCACGATGCCGACGGCTGGCTGCTGACCGGTTCGCGCCACGGGGCCTATGAGGATCACGCCTTCATCCCGCCGCTGGAGGATTTCATCCGCCGCGTCCATGACGCAGGCGTGCCGATGGTCGGCATCTGCTTTGGTCATCAGATCATCGCGCAGGCCCTGGGCGGCACCGTGGTCAAGCATCCCGGCGGTTGGGCCGTGGGCGCGCAGGATTACGATTTCGGCGGCCAGCCCGTCACGCTGAACGCCTGGCACCAGGATCAGGTCGTGACCCTGCCGCCCGGCGCGCATGTCGCGGGCCGCAACGCGTTCTGCGAAAACGCCGCGCTGATCTATGGCGACCGGGCCTTCACCGTGCAGGCGCATCCGGAATTCGGCGACGACTTCATCCAAGGGCTGATGGACACCCGCGCCAAGGGCGTCGTGCCGGACGACCTGCTGGCCGGGGCTGCGGCCCGCATGGGGCAGGCCGATGGCGCGTCCCTGCTGGCCGACCGGATCGAGGCCTTCTTCAAGCAACCCCGCGCTCTGGCGCGAGCCGACAAAGGTGCCGCATGAGCGACTGGACCGAGAAACTGCCCCAGGCCGCGCGCGACTTCATGTCCGGGCGCCGCCTGGACGAGGTCGAATGCATCGTGGCCGACATTGCGGGCGTGGCCCGTGGCAAGGCAATGCCTGCGTCGAAATTCGCGCGGCAGAACCAGTTCTACCTGCCCAACTCGATCTTTCTGCAGACGATCACCGGGGAATGGGCCGACAACCCGTCGGGCGCGTTCACCGAACCGGACATGGTGATGGTTCCGGATTATTCGACCGCCACCGCCGCGCCCTGGACCGCCGACTGGACCATCCAGGTCATCCATGACGCGACCGACCAGCAGGGCAACCCCATGCCCATCGCGCCGCGCAACGTGCTGAAACGCGTGGTGCAGCTGTACCGCGACAAAGGCTGGAACCCGGTCGTGGCGCCCGAGATGGAGTTCTTCCTGGTCGCCCGCAACATCGACCCGAACCAGCCGATCATCCCGCCCATGGGCCGCACGGGCAGGCGGGCCGCCGCGAAACAGGCCTATTCCATGTCGGCGGTCGACGAATACGGCAAGGTCATCGACGACATCTACGATTTTGCCGAGGCCCAGGGCTTCGAGATCGACGGCATCCTGCAGGAGGGCGGCGCGGGCCAGGTCGAGATCAACCTGAACCACGGCGATCCGGTGGCCCTGGCGGACGAGATATTTTATTTCAAGCGGCTGATCCGCGAGGCTGCGTTGCGCCACGACTGCTTTGCGACTTTCATGGCCAAGCCCATCGAGGGTGAACCCGGCAGCGCGATGCACATCCACCACTCGATCACGGACATCGCCACTGGCCAGAACATCTTTTCCGATGAAAAAGGCCGCGAGACCCCGGCCTTCCTGCATTTCATCGCCGGAATGCAGCGGCACCTGCCCGCGGCCATCGCGCTGCTGGCGCCCTATGTGAACAGCTATCGCCGCTATGTCCCGGATTTCGCGGCGCCCATCAACCTGGAATGGGGGCGCGACAACCGCACCACCGGCCTGCGCGTGCCGATCTCGGGGCCGGAGGCGCGGCGGCTGGAGAACCGGCTGGCGGGCATGGACTGCAACCCCTATCTGGGCATTGCGGCCAGCTTGGCCTGCGGCTATCTGGGCCTGCTGGAAGCCGAGAACCCGCGCGCCGAATGCCTGGGCGACGCCTACATGTCCGAGGACGAGCTGCCCTACAACCTGGGCGACGCGCTGGACCTGATGTCGGAGAGCGCGCCCATGCGCGGCGTCTTGGGCGAGGATTTCTGCGCGGTCTACGAATCGGTCAAGCGCAACGAATACAAGGAGTTCCTGCAGGTCATCAGCCCGTGGGAACGCGAACATCTGCTGCTGAACGTATGAACCTGCTGCACCTGAACGACCGGCTAGGGGCCTATCCGCCCAGCCTCTATGCCGACCAGTGCGGGCCGCAGCCCGACCTGCCGCCCCTGCGGGGCGAGGCGCGGGCGGATGTCGCGGTGATCGGGGCGGGCTATACCGGGCTGTCGGCCGCGCTGCATCTGGCGCGGCGGGGCCTGTCGGTCCGGGTGCTGGAGGCGCAGCGCGTGGGGTTCGGCGCCTCGGGCCGCAACGGCGGCCAGATCGGGTCCGGCCAGCGGCAGGAAGTTGACTGGCTGGAGGCGCAGTTGGGCCGCGACATGGCCCGCCGCTTGTGGGATCTGGCCGAGGAGGCCAAGGCCGCCGTCCGCACCATCGCCGCCGAAGCGGGCGTGCGGGTCCGCGACGGCATCGCCCATGCCTGCCGCAGCGGGGCGGAGGTCGAACACGCGCGCCACATGGCCGACCATCTGGCACGGCATTACGGCTACGACCGAGTCACGCCCCTGGACCGCGACGGGCTGGCGGCGGCCTTGGGCAGCACGGCCTATGTCGGCGGCGATCTGGACCGCGGCGCGGGGCACGTCCAGCCGCTGGCGCTGGCCCTGGGGATGGCGCGGCTGGCGCAGGAGGCAGGCGTCGTGATCCATGAGCGCGCGCAGGTCACCGGCCTGACCCATGGTGCGCCCAGCATTATCCGCACCGATCAGGGCGTGCTGCGGGCCGATCACGTGATCCTGGCCTGCAACGGCTATCTGGGCGATCTGGACCAGGGCGTGGCCGCGCGGGTCATGCCCATCAACAACTATATCGTCGCGACCCCGCCGCTGGATGATCACCCCGAGATCCTGCCGGACCGCATCGCGGTGGCGGACACGAAGTTCGTGGTGAACTACTGGCGCGTCGACGACGACCGGCGGCTGGTCTTCGGCGGTGGAGAGACGGTCACCTACCGCTTTCCGCGCGACATTGCGGCGGTGGTCCGCCCGCATCTGCTGTCGGTCTATCCGCAGCTGCAGGACGTGCCCCTGACCCATGCCTGGGGCGGGACGCTGGCCATCACCATGAACCGCATGCCCTGCTTCACCCGGCCCGCGCCGAACTGCCTGTCGGCCAGCGGCTATTCCGGGCATGGCGTGGCGATGGCCACGCTGGCGGGGCAGTTGATGGCCGAGGCCGTGGCGGGCCAAGCCGAACGGTTCGACGCCATGGCCGCCGTTCCCACCCGGCCCTTTCCGGGCGGTGCGGCCCTGCGCAAGCCGCTGCTGGTGGCGGGGATGGCGTGGTTCGGGCTGCGCGACCGGTTAGGGTTCTAGGCCCATCCGGGCCAGCACCTGCTGACGGATCTCGGCCGATTCGCGGTCGGTCACGCCCAGAAGGCTGGAGACCAGGCGGATCAGGCTGTCCTCATCCGCGCCGCGGCTGTTGTCGGCATAGGCGACCTCCCACAGCGCGGCCAGAACGGCACGACGATCCTCCAGCGCGATGCGGTCCTTGATCTGGCGGGTGAAGCGGACGGTGTCGCTGGCCTCCGCCTCCAGCGCCTCGGCCTGGGCGCGGCGGGCGGCGGCCTCGGCCGCAGTCAGGCCGCGGCGGGACAGGACCTGCTCGATGCGGTCGCGTTCGGCCTGATCGTAATGATCGTCGGCCCGTGCCACGCGCACCAGCAGCGCGGCGATGGCCAGTTCGGCATCGTCGCGGTCGATCGGCGCGGCGGTATCGCCCATCAGGCGTGTCAGTAGGTCCATGAACATGGCCGAAGGATGCCCCTGCAGACGGCCGCGGTCTAGCCGGGCCAGCCCTCGACGATGATCACATCTGCGGCAGAGACCGGCTCGCGCAGCGCCTTGGCCGCCTGATAGCCGGGACTGTCGTAACAGGCTTGTGCCGCCTCCAGCGACGGGAACTCGATCACCACGCTGCGGGGGCGGGCATGGCCCTCGACCACCTGCTGCGGGCCACCGCGCACCAGGAAGCGCGCGCCGTATTCGGCAAAGGGCTCCGCATTGGCCCGGCGATAGGCGTCATAGGCCTCCGGGTCGTCGATCGTCACATGGGCGATCCAATAAGCCTTGGTCATGTGTCCTCCGGAATGCGGATGCGGCCTTGGGCCACGGGAACGGCACGGCCGGACACGCAGACCTGCGCCAGCGCGCCGCCCTTGACGGCGATGCGCAGGCCCAGCTGCGACGGGCGCCCCATCTCGACCCCCTGGCGCAGGGACAGGCGCGTCTCTCCCTCGGGCAGGACGCCTGCGGTCAGCAGGGGGGCGGCCAGGGTCGCGGTGGCCGATCCGGTGGCGGGGTCCTCGGGGACGCCGCTGCCGGGGGCGAACATGCGCGCGCGAAACCCTGCGCCGTCGGGGGCATAGGCATAGACCTTGCCAACCGGTGCCGTCAGCGCCTCGAATGCGGCCCCGGCCGGGCGGGCATCCGCCAGGGCCTGCGCATCGCGCAGCGGCACGAAGATGAAGGCCGGACCCGCATGGGCCACGACCGGGCGGTGCGTGTCGAAACCCACCTGATCCGCGCCGAGGCCCAGGCCCGCCGCCGCCAGGTCAGCGGCAACCGCATCGCCCAGCTGCGGCAGCACGGGGGCCGCGAATTCGGCCAGACCGTTGCGGATGGTCACGGGGACCGGCCCGGCCTCCTCCTCCAGCACCAGATCGCCGTCGCCCGCCGACAGGTGCAGCGCGCAGCCGATGGTGGGGTGACCCGCAAAGGGGATCTCTGCCAGCGGCAGGAAGATGCGGACGCGGGCGCGGTGTGCGGGATCGCGCGGCGCCATGACGAAGATCGTCTCGGACAGGTTGAACTGGCGGGCGATGGTCTGCATCTGCCGCGTGCTCAGGGCATCGGCCCCCATGACCACGGCCAGCGGATTGCCCGCAAAGGGCCGGTCGGTGAAGACGTCATAGACATGATATTCCAGCATCATCGCCCCGGTTCAGTATTTTTGCGGAACATACAGCTCGCGGGGGACCGCGTCGCGCTCATAATCGGGGTTGAAGACGCGGTCGGGCAGGGTGATCTGTTCGTGGTCCACGTCGCCATAGGGAATCAGGCCCAGCAGGTGGTCGATGCAGTTCAGCCGTGCGCGCTTCTTGTCGTTGCCGGGCACGATGTACCAGGGCGCCTCGGGGATGTTCGTGCGTTCGAACATGTCCTCCTTGGCCTTGGTATAGGCCTCCCACCGGACGCGGGACTGCAGGTCCATGGGCGACAGCTTCCACTGCTTGAGTGGGTCGTGGATGCGCATCTGGAACCGCATCTGCTGCTCCTCGTCCGTGATCGAGAACCAGTACTTGACCAGCCGGATGCCCGACCGGACCAGCATGCGTTCGAATTCGGGCACGTCCTGGAAGAACTGTTCGACCTGATCCTCGGTGGCAAAGCCCATGACGCGTTCGACGCCCGCACGGTTGTACCAGCTGCGGTCGAACAGCACGATCTCTCCGCCCGCCGGCAGGTGGGGGACATAGCGCTGGAAATACCACTGCGTCTTCTCCCGGTCGGACGGGGCGGGCAGGGCGACAACGCGGGCCACGCGCGGGTTCAGCCGCTGCGTGATGCGCTTGATGGCGCCGCCCTTGCCGGCGCTGTCGCGCCCCTCGAACAGGACCACGACGCGTTCGTTGTTGTGGCTGACCCAGTCCTGAAGGCGGATCAGTTCGGATTGAAGGCGCAGCAGTTCGCGGAAATACAGCTTGCGGTCCATCTGGTCGGGATGGTGGCTGCGATAGATGCGCCGGATCTCGGCCGACAGGGCGGCGTCCTCCATCTCCAGCTCGATATCCTCGTCCAGGGTCTCCTGCAGTTCTGCCTGCAGCCAGTCCTTGTAGTCGTTCATCTGCGTCTCCGGTGGCTTTGCTGCGGTCTAGGGACGGAATGTGACGATAGGGTGTCAGCGCATGAACTGGCGCGCGCAATCCGGCGTGACCGCCAGCACCAGACTGCCGTCGCGCTGCCCGTCGACCGTGCCGCACCAGGCGCCCTGCACAGTGAACAGGCTTTTCGTGCCCCGCGCCGGGCGATAGGCGATGCGCCGGCCCTGGGTGTCGAACAGGTTCAGCACCCCGACCGCGTTCGGCGCGTAATAGCCCACCACCGACCCGTCCKAGGTGAAGATCACTCTCCCCTCGTTCACGCGGTCGCTGGGGCGGTTGCCCGGTGCGGTCGGCGCGTTCGCGGTATTTCCGGCCGAGTTCCAGGCCGCATGGGGCGCATTGCCCGGCCGTGCGGGGCTGTTGGCGGGGTTCCCGGGCCCCAGGTCGAACGGCAGCTGCGTGCGGTCCAGCACCATCAGCGGCGCGTCGGCCAAGGCCGCGGGGGCGGCCAGCATCGTCAGGAACAGAGCAAGTCGCATCATCGGGGGCATCCTTTTCGCAGGCCCATCATGGCCAAACCCCGCGCCCTGCGCCAGAGGTTGCGCGGCCCGCCCCCGCGCCCTAAGGCGTGACGGGCGGCACCCTGCGCCGCCAGCCGCGAAAGGGCAGACCATGGCCGATGACGACTATGTCTATGACGAGGCCACGGGCGAATGGCGCCCCGCCGCCGAGGTCGCGGCCGAGGCCGCCGCCGCCGGCATCGTGCGCGACAGCGCGGGCACGCCGCTGGCCGACGGCGACCAGGTGGTCGTCATCAAGGACCTGAAGGTCAAGGGCAGCAGCACCGTGATCAAGCAGGGCACCGTGATCCGCGGCATCCGCCTGACCGACGACCCGGCAGAGGTCGACTGTCGCCACGACGGCATCAGGGGCCTGGTCCTGCGCACGGAATTCCTGCGCAAGCGCTAGCCGGTCAGGGCCTGCCCGGCGCGGGCGAACTCGTCCCGGCTGCCGGGAATGCCAAGCCGCAGCCAGCGGTCCGAATAGGGAAAGCGCCGGGTCCAGACATGTGCGCGGGCCAGCGTGTCCTGGGCCGCCTGCGCGTCCGGCGTGTCGTACAGACGGAACAGGTGCGTCCCGCCCAAGGGCCGCCAGCCCGCGCGCGCGGCCAGCCGGTCAAGGTTCAGCGCGGCTTCGGCGTGATAGGTGACGGTGTCGTCGGCCCAGGCCCGGTCGGCCATGGCGGCGGTCGCGATCTCCAGCGCGGGGCCGCTGACGGACCAAGGGCCCGCGGCCTCGCGCAGCGGCGACAGCAGGGCCGGGTCCGCCAGCGCAAAGCCAAGCCGCAGCCCGGCCAGACCCCAGAACTTGCCAAAGCTGCGCAGCACCACCGCATTGGCGGGCAGGGACCGGGCCAGCGACAGGTCGGGGCGCGCATCCGCGAAACTTTCGTCGACGATCAGCAGGCCGACCCGCCGTGCCAGCGCGGCCAGGACCAGGGGCGACCATTCCCGCCCGTCGGGGTTGTTGGGGTTCACGACGACGGCCAGGTCGGCGCCATCCATCCTGTCCAGGTCGGGGGCGGGGGTGACGCGCCAGCCCGCAGCTGTCAGGCTGGCCGCATGTTCGTTGTAGCTGGGCGTCAGCACCGCGGCATGGCCCGCGGGCCGCAGGCGCGGCACCAGCTGGATCGCGGCCGTGGCCCCCGCCATCGGCAGGACATGGTCGTCCGCGCAGCCGAACCATTCCGCGGCGACCCGGATCAGCGCCCGTTCCGCCCTGGCCATCGGCAGCGCGCGAAAGGCCGTGTCCGACAGGGGCTGGACCGGCCAGGGCCTGCGGTTGATACCGGTCGACAGATCGATCCAGTCGCCCGTGCCGAACCGTGCCTGCGCCGCATCCAGATTGCCGCCGTGATCGCGTGCCATGCCGCCCCCTTGGTCCTGTCCGCCCCTGCTAGGATACCACCGCCGCGGGGGCAATTCGGACTTTACACCAGTGGTAAAGCCGACCACGATATGTTGTAAGCGCCATGGCCGCCGACCCCCGGTGTTGTGTGGCCACCCAAGGACCACCGCGGCGCAAGACCGCAGCCACAGGCAGACCATGACGCAGATCGATTCCACCATGCGCATCGACGGCATCCACCCCATCGACATCGTCGAGGCCGTGGCCACCCACCATGCCTGGGAGTTCGACCGCCTGGCCGAGGATCAGATCGTCATGGATGTGGACGGCCAGTGGCGCCGCTATGCGCTGACCCTGGCATGGTCGCCCCGCGACGCGGTCCTGCGGCTGATCTGCAGCTTCGACATGGACCCGCCGGCGGACCGCATGCCGGCCATCTATCAGACGATCAACCTGGCCAACGACCGAGTCTGGGACGGGGCCTTCACCTTCTGCGCGCCGCAGCGACAGATGGTCTGGCGGTACGGGCTGGTGCTGGCGGGGGACGCGATCGCGTCGCCCGAACAGGTGGACCGGATGATCGGCACCGCCCTGGCCGCGTGCGAGCGGTTCTATCCTTCGTTCCAGTTGGCCGGGTGGGGCGGCACCTCGCCCGCCGCGGCGCTGGAGATTGCCTTAGGCGAAACCTACGGACGGGCCTGACATGAACGATTTCGACGACATCAACGCGCGCGGACTGGTCCTGGTCGGATGCGGCCGCATGGGTGGGGCGATGCTGCAGGGGTGGCTGGCGCGCGGGCTGGACGCGGGCGCGGTCACGGTCATCGACCCGAACCTGGCACCGGAATGGCAGGACCGCGGGTTGCGCGTGAATGCGGACCTGCCGGCTGATCCGGCCGTGGTCGTGCTGGCGGTCAAGCCGCAGATGATGGGCGGCGCGCTGGCCGCGATGCCGGACCTGTCGGGCAGCCTGGTGATATCGGTCGCGGCGGGCACCACCATCGCGACCTTCGAGGCGGCCTTTCCCGGCGCCCCCGTGATCCGGGTGATGCCCAACACGCCCGCGGCCATCGGTCAGGGCATTTCCGCGATGATCGGCAACGGTGCCGCAACGCCCGCGCACCTGGACCTGGCCGAGGCGCTGATGCGCGCCGTGGGCCGCGTCGTCCGGCTGGAGCATGAGGGTCAGATGGACGCCGTCACCGGCCTGTCGGGCAGCGGCCCGGCCTATGTGTTCCACCTGATCGAGGCCATGGCCGCCGCAGGTGCCGCGCAGGGCCTGTCGCCCGCGCTGTCGCTGGAACTGGCGCGCATGACCGTAGCCGGCGCCGGTGCGCTGGCCGTCCATGCGGACGAGGACCCGGCCGTGCTGCGCCGCAATGTGACCTCTCCCAACGGGACGACAGCGGCGGGGCTGGCGGTGCTGATGGACGAAGGCACCGGCCTGATGCCGCTGATGGTGCGCACCGTGGCGGCCGCGACCGAACGCGGGCGGGAGCTGGGTCGCGGATGATCACCTTTGACGATTTCCTGAAGGTCGACATCCGCGTCGGCACCATCACCCGCGCCGAACCCTTCCCCGAAGCGCGCAAGCCCGCGATCAAGCTGTGGCTGGACCTGGGCGATCTGGGAGAGCGCAAGTCCTCGGCCCAGGTCACCCGCCATTACGACCCCCAGACGCTGGTCGGCACGCAGGTGCTGTGCGTCGTGAACTTTCCGCCCCGCCAGATCGGCCCCGTCATGTCCGAGGTGCTGGTCCTGGGCGTGCCCGACCCCGACAATGAGGTCGTGCTGATCCGCCCCGACCTGACCGTCCCCAACGGAGGCCGCCTCTATTGAAGGTTCTTGTCACCCGCCCGATGACCGACCGCGCCACCGCCGCCATCCGCGCGGCCTGCGACGCGACCTTCCGCGACAACACGCCCCTGACCGTCGATCAGGCGGGGCAGGCGATGCGCGACTATGACGCGATCATCCCGACCCTTGGCGATGCGTTCGGGGCCGAGGCCTTCCAGGGCGATCTGCGCTGCAGGCTGCTGGCCAATTTCGGCGCGGGGTTCAACCATATCGACATCGCCGCGGCCCGCGCCGCCGGTGTGGCGGTCACGAACACGCCCGACGTGGTGACCGACGCCACCGCCGACATTGCGCTGACGCTGATGCTGATGGTGCTGCGCCGCGCGTCCGAGGGCGAACGCCTGCTGCGCGCGGGCGGCTGGACCGGGTGGAACCCCACGCAGCTGCTGGGCGCCGAGATGTCGGGCCGCACCGTGGGCATCGTCGGCATGGGCCGGATCGGTCAGGCCATCGCGCGGCGCGCGCATCTGGGCTTCGGGATGGAGGTGGTGTTCTTCAACCGTTCGGCCGTCGCGGGGCTGGACTTTCCGGCCCGCCAGATCGGCAATCTGCGCGCCATGCTTGCGGCCTGCGACGTGGCGGTGATCGCCGTGCCGGGGGGTGCGGCCACGCGCGGCCTGATCGGCGCGGCCGAATTGGACGCCCTGGGCCCCCAAGGCGTGCTGGTCAACATCGCCCGCGGCGACGTGGTGGACGAGGACGCCTTGATCGCAGCCCTGGTGGACGGCCGCATCGCGGGCGCGGGCCTGGACGTCTATGCGCAGGAGCCTCATGTGCCCCAGGCCCTGCTGGATGCCCCCAATGCCACGCTGCTGCCGCATCTGGGAACGGCCACCGACGACACGCGCACCCGCATGGGCCTGCGCGCGCTGGCGAACCTGCAGGCCCATATCGACGGCGGCGTTCCGCCGGACCTTGTCCGCTAGGAACCTGCCACGGCTGCGGGCGTTATTCCGGCATATGAACGTCTGAAAAGGAGGCGGATATGAACTGGGATATCATCGAAGGCAAATGGAAGCAGCTGAAAGGCGCGACCAAGGTCAAATGGGGCGAACTGACCGACGACGAGCTGGATCAGATCGACGGCAACAAGGACAAGCTGGCCGGCAAGCTGCAGGAAAAATACGGCTGGACCAAGGACCAGGCCGACCGCGAGATTGACGATTACTATCGCGACAAGTGATCGCCGTGCCGCAACGGTTGATCAAGGGCGTCCCATCCGGGGCGCCCCTTTCCACATCCGCTTGATCGTTTGTCCGCGGTAGGGCACCACGGGGGCGAACCGACCGGAGCGTCGCATGTATTACGCCTATTCCATCGAGAACGGTCGCCTGGTGCGCCTTGCCGCAGAACGCGATGTCGCGGACGCGGCATGGATTGACCTGATCCAGCCGAACGACGCCGAGATCGCGCAGCTGCGCGTGCTTGGCGTGCCTGTTCCCAGCCTGGCCGAGATGGAGGAGATCGAGCTGTCCAACCGCCTCTATCGCGAGGACGGGCTGGACTACATGACCGCGATGCTGCCGGGAGAGCGCGCCGGGGGTGACCGGATCTCGATGCCGGTGACGTTCATCCTGTCGACGGACCGGCTGGTGACGGTGCGCCACCATTCGCCGCGGCCGTTCCTGACCTATCCCGAACGCGCCGAACGCTCGACCCTAGGCTGCGGCACGCCCGACCGCCTGTTCCTGGGCCTTGTCGAGGAGATCATCGCCCGGCTGGCCGACATCCTGGAAGGGGCGGGCCGCACGCTGGACCAGACCACCGCCGCGGTGTTCGAACGCCGCGCGGTCGCCGCGGCCTCGGACCGGCTTCAGGCCGCGCTGCAGGATGTCGGACGCGAGGCCGAGACGATGGCGCGCGTCCGCCTGGCCCTGCTGACGGTCGAGCGGATGCAGGCGTTCTATACCGCCACGCTGGAGGACCGCCCCGAGGAGGGCCGCCTGCGCGCCGCCACCCGTGCCCAGATGCGCGACATCCAGGCGCTGGAGGTGCATGCCGATTTCCTGGGCGGGCGGGTCAGCCTGGCGGTGGACACCACGCTTGGCCTGATCAACCTGCAACAGAACAACACGGTCCGCATCCTGTCGGTCGTCGCGGCGCTGTTCCTGCCGCCGACGCTGATCGCCAGCGTCTATGGGATGAACTTCACGAACATGCCGGAACTGGACGAACCCTGGGGCTATGCCTTTGCCCTGATCCTGATGGGCGGGACGACCCTGGGGACATGGCTGTTCCTGCGTTGGAAGGGCTGGATCTAAAGATCGTCCAGCAGGTCCAGCATCTCGGGGGGCATCTGACCCTCAGAAAGAGTGATGGCGTGCGGGCCGGTCGCGTCCGTCACGGTGATCGCATAGCGCATCCGGTCCGGGCAGCCGGGACAGGGGGTGGCCGCCATGTCGGCCAATGCCTTGGGGTGGAAGGCCGCGCACAGTTCCTGCGCCCGGGGTTCGGGTTGGGCGTCGGTGTCGATGCGGCGCGAGGTGGCGGCAGTGATGCCGCCAAAGCCGCCGTGGCTGCGGATCTCTATGATCATGCGGTCCTCCGGTCCGCGGATCATAGGATCAGACCGCGATTCCCACAAGTTTCCACGCGCGCCGCAGCAGCAGCGCCTGTTGGCTGCCCGCGCCCGTCAGTGCTGCCGCGCTGCGCAGGGTCTGGTCGGCGAAATCGGAAAAGCTGGCCATCGGATTGTTCAGGTCCTGCAGCGTCCGGTACCAGATGCGGCCCGGCAGCTCCCACGCGTTGCCGCCCAGATAGCTGCAGAACAGGTAGAAGGCATGGTTCGGAATGCCCGAATTGATGTGCACGCCGCCATTGTCGTCGGTCGTGGTGTTGAACTGATCCATGTGCCAGGGCTGGGGATCGGTGCCCAGCAGGTCGTCGGCATAGGCCGTGCCCGGTGCCTTGATGCTGCGCAGCGCCACGCCGTTGATGCCCGCGCCCAGGATGCCGCGCCCGATCAGCCAGTCGGCCTGATGCGCGGTCTGGCCCAGCACCCGCTGTTCGGCCAGCGCGCCAAAGACGTCGGCCACATGTTCGTTCAGCGCGCCGGATTGGTTCTCATAGATCAGCCCGCCGGAATGCTGGATGACGCCATGGGTCATCTCATGCGCGATGACCGACAGCTGCAGGAAGGTCCGGAAGATCTTGCCGTCGCCCGTGCCATAGGCCATCTGCTGCCCGTCCCAGAAGGCGTTGTTGTAGTTGCGGCGGTGCTGGACCGTCGCCACCAGCGGCATGCCGCGTCCGTCCAGCGAATTGCGGCCGTATTCCTCGGCGAACATCGCGAAGACCTGGCCGGCGCTGTCATAGGCCAAGTCGGCATCCGCGATGCCGGACGGCGCGTCGCCCTCGGCCCGGACCAGGCGGCCGGGAAGGGCGGCGCGGAATTCGCCGTCATGGATGCGGCGGTCGGGGCAGCACAGGTCGGGATCGGGGGCGATGCCCTGCGGCGCGGGCGGCAGGCTGGCCCAGGCCGCGCGCTCCTCGCGCAGCTGTTCGTCATGGCGCAGCAGCGTGCGCGCCATGTCCGCCGTCGCGGGGTCACCCCGCAGCGCCAGCACCCGCAGCATATAGGGCGGCACGATGCAGGCGATGGGATTGTGGTGAGAGCAGCCGAACGACAGGCACATGGGGCGACCTTTCCGCGTTGGTTCACCCCAAGGTAGCACGGAACGCCCGACCCGCAAGGGTCGGATGTTCACGTTTCATTCTAGTCAGTCCATGCGCTTGCCGCTGACCTTGTCAAACAGGTGCAGCCCGCCGGGGCGATAGGACAGGCGCATGTGATCGGACAGGGGGGCATCGGACGGCAGGGTGATGGTGATGCGGGCATCGCCGGTCTTGCCGTGGACCAGCCGCTGCGCGCCCAGTTCCTCGACCGCCAGCACCGACATCTCGATCGGGCCGTCGGCGGTGACGCTCAGATCCTCGGGGCGGATGCCCACATGGCCCGCATGCCCGGTTCCGGGCAGGTGCGGGACGGCGCTGGCCTCGATCAGGTTCATGGCCGGACTGCCGATGAAGCTGGCGACGAAGGCCGATGCCGGGCGGCGATAGACCTCCAGCGGCGTGCCGATCTGTTCGATCTGCCCGCCGTTCAGCACCACCAGCCGGTCGGCCAGCGTCATCGCCTCCAGCTGGTCATGGGTCACATAGATCGAGGTCGTGCGCAGGCGCTTCTGCAGCTCCTTGATCTCCAGCCGCATGGCGACGCGCAGTTTCGCGTCCAGGTTCGACAGCGGCTCGTCAAAGAGGAACGCGGCCGGTTCGCGCACGATGGCGCGGCCCATGGCGACGCGCTGACGCTGGCCGCCCGAAAGGGCGCGCGGCTTGCGGTCCAGGAACGGGCCGATCTGCAGGATGTCCGAGGCGATTCCCACGCGCCGCTCGATCTCGGCCTTGGGGGTGCCGCGGTTCTTCAGGCCGTATGCCAGGTTCTGGCGCACCGACATGTGCGGGTACAGGGCATAGTTCTGGAACACCATGGCGATGTCGCGATCGGCGGGCTCGATCTCGTTGACCACGCGGTCGCCGATCCGGACCTCGCCCTCGGTGATGCTCTCCAGCCCCGCGACCATGCGCAGCAGCGTGGATTTTCCGCAGCCCGACGGGCCGACCAGGACCAGGAATTCGCCATCCGCGATGTCGATATTGACGCCGCCCACGGCGCGGGCGCCGCCGGCATAGACCTTGCCGACATTGTTGAGGGTGATGGATGCCATCTTATTTCTCCGTCTCGACAAGACCTTTGACGAACAGGCGCTGCATGGCGACCACCACGATCACGGGTGGGATCATCGCCAGCATCGCGGTCGCCATGACCAGGTGCCATTGCGGCAGACCGTCCACGGCATCTGCCATGCGCTTGATCCCCGCAACGATGGTGTAATAATCCGAACTGGTCGTGATCAGCAGCGGCCAGAGATACTGGTTCCAGCCATAGATGAACAGGATCACGAACAGGGCTGCGATATTGGTGCGCGACAAGGGCAGCAGGATGTCGCGAAAGAACTTCATGGGCCCGGCGCCGTCGATGCGGGCGGCCTCGGTCAGCTCGTCCGGGATGGTCAGGAAGACCTGGCGGAACAGGAAGGTGGCCGTGGCCGACGCGATCAGCGGGATCGACAGGCCGGCATAGCTGTTCAGCATGCCCAGATCGGCGACCACCTGGAAGGTGGGCACGATGCGCACCTCGACCGGCAGCATCAGCGTGATGAAGATGCACCAGAAGGCCAGGCCGCGCAGCGGAAAGCGGAAATAGACCACCGCGAAGGCCGACAGGACCGAGATGACGATCTTGCCGATGGCGATGGCCAGCGCCATGATCAGGCTGTTCAACATCATCACGCCGACCGGGGGCGTGCCGCTGGTGGACACGCCCGCGCCCAGCATCTGGCTGTAGTTCTGGATCATCTGGTCGCCCGGCCACATCGGGATGGTGCCCGACATGAAGGCGGTCGCGCTGTGGGTCGAGGCCACGAAGGCCACCCAGACCGGCAGCGCCACGACGCAGACGCCCAGGATCAGCGTCAGGTGGGCGGCCAGGTTCAGGAAGGGACGGTTCTCGATCATCAGTAGGCCACCTTCTTCTCAACGAACCGGAACTGGATCACCGTCAGCACCAGGACCAGCGCCATCAGAACCACCGACTGCGCGGCGGACGAGCCCAGGTTCTGCCCGACGAAGCCGTCGAAATAGACCTTGTAGACCATGATGTTGGTGGCCTGTGCCGGGCCGCCCTCGGTCGTGGCGTCGATCACGCCGAACGTGTCGAACATCGCATAGACGATGTTGACGACCAGCAGGAAGAACGTCGTCGGCGACAGCAGCGGAAAGGTGATGTCGAAGAAGCGCCGCACCGGACCCGCCCCGTCGATGGCCGCGGCCTCGCGCAGGCTGGCCGGGATCGCCTGCAGCCCTGCCAGGAAGAACAGGAAGTTGTAGCTGATCTGTTTCCACGCGCTGGCGATGACGACCAGCGTCATGGCGTCGCCCTTGTCCTGGATGTGGTTCCAGTCATAGCCCAAGCCCCCCAGCAGATAGGGCATGATGCCGATGGTCGGATTGAAGATGAACCACCACAGGATGCCCGCGACCGCAGGCGCCACCGCATAGGGCCAGACCAGCAGCGTCGTATAGACACGCGTGCTGCGGATCATCCGGTCCACCGCGATCGCCAGCAGCAGCGACAGCCCCATCGACAGCACCGTGACCGAGATGGCGAAGACCGCCGTCACCTGCAGGCTGTTAAGATATTCGGGGCTGCCCCACAGGCGGGCAAAGTTTTCCAGTCCGACAAAGGTCGTCCGGGTACCGAAGGCATCCTCGCGCAGAAAGCTTTGACGGATGGCCTGACCGGCGGGCCACAGGAAAAAGATGAAGGTGATGATCAGCTGGGGGGCCAGCAGCAGCCATGGCAGCAGCTGGTTTCGGAAAATGGTGCGCTTCATCGCGGGACCTTGGGGCGAAAACGGGAAAAGACCGGGGCCGCGCCTGATGCGCGGCCCCGGCCGAAGGAGGGTGGGGACGTTACTGGTTCTGGGCCTGGAACTCTTCCAGCAGCGCGTCGCCGCGGCTGACAACCGCGTCCAGCGCGCCCTGTGCGTCCTTGTCGCCCGACAGCAGCTGCTCGAACTCCTCGTCGATGACGCCGCGGATCTGGACATAGCTGCCGAACCGCAGACCCTTGGAGTTCTCGGTCGGCTCGTTCAGGGTGATCTGGTTGATGCCGGTGTCGGCGCCGGGGTTCTCGGCATAATAGCCTGCCATCTGCTCACGCGCGGCGGCGGTGATGGGCAGGTAGCCGGTGAAGGATGCCCAATCGGCCTGCACCTCGGGCTGGGTCAGGTATTCGAAGAACGCCGCGGTCGCCGCGTATTCCTCGTCCGTCTTGCCCGACAGCACCCACAGCGAGGCGCCCCCGATGATCGAGTTCTGCGGTGCGCCCTCGACGTCGTCGTAATAGGGCAGCATGCCATAGCCGACCTCGTACGCGGTCGAGTTGGCGATGACGCCTGCACGGCTGGCCGAGCTGCCCATCATCATCGCGCATTCCTGCGAGTACAGCATCGGGGCCGCGTTGTCAGCGCCCACCGGGCCGCCGTACTTGAAGATGCCTTCGTCGGACCAGCGCTTGAGGTTGTCCCAGTGCTTCACCTGAACGGGACCGTTCAGCGACAGGCGCGCGTCCAGACCGCCAAAGCCGTTCTCCAGCGTGCCGATGGGCTGGTTGTGCCAGGCCGACAGGTTCTCGGTCTGGGCCCAGCTAATCCACTGGGTGGTGAAGCCGCAGGTCGCGGCGCCCGATTCCATGATCTGCTTGCTGAACTGCTCCAGCTCGGCCCAGGTCTTGGGAGGGGTGTTCGGGTCCAGGCCCGCCTTCTCGAACACGGTCTTGTTGTAGTACAGGATCGGCGTCGAACTGTTGAAGGGCATCGACAGCATGTTGCCGTCGGCATCGGTGTAATAGCCGACGACGGCCGGCAGGAACGCCGCCTGGTCGAAGGCCTGGCCGTGCTGCTCCATCAGTTCGTGGACCGGGACGATGGCGCCCTGGGCGGCCATCATGGTGCCGGTGCCGACCTCGAACACCTGGACGATGGCGGGCTGCTGGTTCGCGCGGAACGCGGCGATCGCGGCGGTCATCGTCTCGGGGTAGGTGCCCTTGTAGGCGGGGGTGACGGTGTATTCGTCCTGGCTGTCGTTGAAGCCCTGGGCGATCTCCTCCAGTTTCGCGCCCAGCTCGCCGCCCATGGCGTGCCACCATTCGATGTTCGTTTCTGCCTGCGCGGCAGTCAGCGACGCCACCAGCGCCACAGCGGATGCGGTTCCGTATCGGATCATGTTGTCTTCCCTCCCTTACAGAGTTGCGATGCTGACCCCGCCTATCGGCAGTTCACGACAGCATCGCAACGCTCATGTGACAGTCTTGTGACGTCGGGAGGTTTGGGTCAACGGGTTTCGTTGGCGTTCGGTTTTTTACGAAGTTGCGCGAATGCCCCCATCACGGCGCCGATGATCGGGTTGATGACCTTGGTCGCCACCGGCAGCAGGGCCAGTCCCAGGATCAGGCCGATGACGCCGTCGCAAAAGGCGGTGACAACCCATGCGACCACGCCGGGGGCCGCGGGCACGGCGGCGGCGGCGGCCTCGGCCCAGTCATGGATCAGGTGATAGGGCGCGCCCCAGCCCAGCTGCTCCAGGCCGTGCACGATGATCTGCCCGCCGACCCAGATCATCGCGGCGGTGCCGACCACGGTCAGCGTCTTCATGAAGCCGGGCATGACCTTGACGATGCCGCGGCCCAGGGCGGCGACGGCGCCGGTGCGGCGCTGTGCCAGGTGCACCCCGACATCGTCGGCCTTCACCACCAGCGCCACGAACCCATAGACCGCGACTGTGATCGCCACGGCGACCAGCGCCAGGATGACCGCCTTCATCAGCAGGCTGTCGTCGGTCGGGATGGTGGACAGGGCGATTGTCATGATCTCGGCCGACAGGATGAAGTCGGTCTTGATGGCGCCGGCGACGCGGGCCTCCTCCAGCGCGGCACCGTCGGTGTCGGGATGGGTGTGCTTTTCGCTGTCATGGGTGTCGGTCTTGTGGAACAGGTGCGCGACCTTGTGCGCGCCCTCGTAGCACAGATACGCGCCGCCCAGCATCAGCAGGGGCGGAATGGCCCAAGGCGCAAAGGCCGACAGCAGCAGCGCGACCGGCAGCAGGATCACCAGCTTGTTGAACAGCGATCCGCGGGCGATCTTCCAGACGATGGGGATCTCGCGGCTTGCGTCGAAGCCGTGGACGTATTTCGGCGTCACCGCCGCGTCGTCGATGACCGCGCCCGCGGCTTTGGCGCCCGCCTTGGCCGCCTGGCCCGCCACGTCGTCGATCGATGCCGCCGCCACCTTTGAAATTGCCGCTACGTCGTCAAGAAGCGCGATCAACCCGCTCATGCAGTGTCCCTTCGGAAATTGGCCCGATGCGGCGCCGTGCCGCAGCCCATCAGCACCCGGCAACGCGCGTCGAGGCAAGCGGTTTCACCATCACTCACGGATCGGCATGCAAAAAGGCCCGCGCAGAGGGGACTGCGCGGGCCATGACCTGCCTGTCGGGGGACGGCAGGTCCTGCGGGGCGTCTTAGGACGCCGGCAGCAGCACGGTGTCGATCGAGTGGATCACGCCGTTCGACTGGTCCACGTCGGGGATCAGGACGGTGGCGACGTTGCCGTTCTCGTCGGTGATCTGCAGGGCGTTGTCGCTGGCGCGGATGCTGGCGGTCAGCGTGCAGCCGCCCACGGTCTCCAGCGCGGCCGAACCGCCGCCCTGCTGGATCATGCGGCCCACGGCGGACGACATCGCCTCGGTCGGGACGACGTGGCAGGTCAGGATGGTCTGCAGGGTCTGCAGGCTCTCGGGCTTCAGCAGGTCCTCGACGGTGCCGTCGGGCAGCTTTTCGAAGGCCGCGTTGGTGGGGGCGAAGACGGTGAACGGGCCCGGGCCCGACAGCGTCTCGACCAGGCCCGCGGCCTGCACGGCGGCGACCAGCGTGGTATGGTCGGCCGAGTTCACGGCGTTTTCGACGATGTTGCGGTTCGGGAACATCTCGGCGCCGCCCACCATGGTGTTCTGGGCAAAGGCCGGTGCGCCAAGCGCGATGGTGGCAGCGATGATCGAAGCGCCGACTTTGGTAAAGCGGGTGGTCATGGACTTCCTCCGGTTTTGGTTCTGGGCGGCATTTCTGCGCCCGACAGTCCCAAACACGCGGCAGGCGCGGGTTAGTTGCGCAACCCCCCGGTCAATCCGCGATCACAAGGACGTGAGCGGCGCGATGGCCACGACCGGCCCGGTCGCCTGGCCGGTCGGCGATCCGCCCGCCGGTTCGTCCGACAGCGCGATCTGGATGTCGGCCGAGGGGTCCAGCCCGTCCGGCAGCGTCATGCGCAGGGTGCCGTCGCGCGGGACCAGCCCGATCGATACCGGGGCCGAGCCGTCGGGTTTCACCCACCAGATCTCCCAGTCGCGGTCATCGGGGGCGGCGCCGCTTTCCAGCGCGATCTCCATGTCGCGCCCGTCGATGCGGGCAGCGACGCGCAGGGCCTGATCCTGGGTCGCAAGCTGTGCCTGATAGGCGGGGGCGGCGGGCTGCTGCAGCCCGGGCAGCCACAGGAACGCGGCGGTCGCGGCGACGGCCAGCAACCCGGCCAGCGCGCCCATCGGACCGCGCCACCAGGCCCGCCGTTCGGTCGGGTCGTTGGCCAGGGGCGGGGTGACGTGGCCCAACCGTTCGCGGATCGCCTGGCGCGCGCGGGCAGGGGCCATGACCGGGGTCAGCGCCTCGGCGATGCCGGCCATGCGTTCGTACCAGTCGTGGACGATGCGGGCGAAATCCGGGTCGGTGGACATGCGGGCCGTCGCGGCGGCGGCCTCGGGTCCGTCCAAGAGGCCAAGCGCCAGCTCGGCCGCCAGCGCCTGGTCTTCCTGGGACGGGGTCAGCGGGGCGTCGTCGGTCATTGGCTTACGCAATCCTTCAGTCGCAGCAGGCTGCGGCGCAGCCAGCTGCGCACGGTGTTGATGGGAAGCCCCTCACGCGCGGCCAGGTCGGCATAGCTGACCCCCTCGAGGTAGACGGCACGCACGGCGCCCGCCTGCGCCTCGGCCAGCCTGGCCAGGCAGTCATCCAGCATGCGGCGTTCCTGGGCCATGATCGTCGCCGATTCGGGACCCGGCGCGCTGCAGGCGACGAAGGCCGCGGCATCTTCGGGCGCGGTCACCGGTCGTGATCCGCGGGCACGCAGCCTGTCGATGGATCGGTTGCGGGCGATGGTGATCAGCCAGGTCATCGGCGACAGCCCGTTCGAGGCATAGCGCGCGGCGCTTTGCCACACGCGGATATAGACCTCCTGCAGGGTCTCCTCGGCCTCGGGGCGGTCCTTGAGGACGGACAGGCACACGGCGTGCAGCTTGGCCGATGTCGCGTCGTACAGGCGGTCAAAGGCGTCGCGATCACCCATGGCGGTGCGGGCGATCAGGGTTTCCAGTTCGGAACGGCGTGCGTCTGTCAAAACCGGGGCATCCTTCCAAGGGTTGTGGGCACCTTATGAAGCACACCCTCGCGCGTCAACGCGCGCACGGGGTGGCGGCCGCCCGCGCCGTGCCTTGCACCCGTTGCCCGAATGCGCGATCAATGCGCCGATGTGATGGAAAGGGCTAGGGCCGATGCTGGACATGAACGCGAAACCCACCGAAGAGATCGACCTGCGCGAGGTGTTCGGTCTGGACAGCGACATGAAGGTCAAGGGCTTTGCCGACCGCACGGATCGCGTCCCCGAGATCGACAGCACCTACAAGTTCGATCCCGACACGACGATGGCGATCCTGGCAGGCTTTGCCTACAACCGCCGCGTCATGGTCCAGGGGTATCACGGGACGGGCAAGTCCACCCATATCGAACAGATCGCGGCGCGCCTGAACTGGCCCTGCGTGCGCGTGAACCTGGACAGCCATGTCAGCCGGATCGACCTGATCGGCAAGGATGCGATCAAGCTTGTCGACGGCAAGCAGGTCACCGTGTTCCATGAGGGCATCCTGCCTTGGGCGCTGAGGAACCCGACCGCGATCGTCTTCGACGAATACGACGCGGGCCGCGCGGACGTGATGTTCGTGATCCAGCGCGTGCTGGAGGCCGACGGCAAGCTGACGCTGCTGGACCAGAACGAGGTCATCACGCCGAACCCCTATTTCCGGCTGTTCGCCACCGCCAACACGGTGGGCCTGGGCGACACGACCGGCCTCTATCACGGCACCCAGCAGATCAACCAGGGCCAGATGGACCGCTGGTCGCTGGTCGCGACGCTGAACTATCTGCGTCACGACGCCGAAGCCGCGATCGTGCTGGCCAAGGTGCCGCATTACAACACCGAGAAGGGCCGCAAGACCATCAACCAGATGGTGACGCTGGCCGACCTGACGCGGACCGCCTTCATGCAGGGCGACCTGTCCACCGTCATGAGCCCGCGCACGGTCATTTCCTGGGCGCAGAACGCGCGCATCTTCGACAACGTGGGATACGCGTTCCGCCTGACCTTCCTGAACAAATGCGACGAGCTGGAGCGCCAGACCGTGGCAGAGTTCTATCAGCGCCTGTTCGACGAGGAATTGCCGGAAAGCGCAGCCGCCAAGGCGGGCTGAGGCCCGCGCGGCCAAGGGGGCCATCCGCAGATGAAGAAATCCGACAACCCCGCCGACCCGTTCAAGAAGGCCCTGACCGAGGCGACGCGCGCGCTGGCGGGCGAACACGAACTGAACGTGACCTTCAGCGCGGACCCGGCCGGGGTTGCGGGCGACACGATGCGCCTGCCGCAGATCAGCCGCCGCATGGGCCGCGACGAGGTGCTGTTGGCGCGCGGCACGGCCGACGCGCTGGCCATGCGGATGCGCCACCACGATGCGGGCACCCATGCCCGCTATTCCCCCGCGGGCCCCATGGCCCGCGAGCTGTACGAGGCGCTGGAGACCGCGCGCTGCGAGGCACTTGGCGCGCGCGACATGCCGGGGGCGCTGTCCAACATCGACGCCAAGATCGGCGCCGAGGCCGACAAGAAGGGCTATGCCCAGATCAAGGCCCCGGCCGATGCGCCGCTGTCGGTGGCGGCGGGTTACATCCTGCGCCAGGCGGCGACCGGGCGTGCGCTGCCCGCGGGCGCGCAGCATGTCGCCGACCTGTGGCGGCCCTTTGTCGAGAGCCAGGCCTCGGGGGCGCTGGCGGACGTGAACGACGCGCTGGCGGATCAGGCCGCGTTCTCTCGGCTGTCGCGGCGGATCATCACCGACCTGGGTTATGGTGACCAGCTGGGCGAGGATCCGGACCAGCCCGAGGATGACGACAGCGACGAGAACGCCGAGCAGGACGAGGAATCCGGCGACAGCGAATCGCAGGATCAGGACGACAGCGAGGAGAGCGACGCCAGCCCCGAGCGCAGCCAGGAGCAGACCCAGGACGAGCGCCAGGCCCAGGTCGGCATGGACGACACCGCCGAGGACGAGATGGCGGACGAGGCGGAGATGCCCGATCAGGACAGCCCGCCCGACCTGCCGCCCCCGGTCAGCGAGGCCAGCCCCGATTACCGCGTCTTTGCCCAGACCTGGGACGAGGAGATCCGCGCCGAGGATCTGGCCGACATCGCCGAGCTGGAGCGCCTGCGCGCCTATCTGGACAAGCAGCTGGAGCCCCTGCGCGGGGCCGTCAGCCGCCTGGCCAACAAGCTGCAGCGCCGCCTGCAGGCCCAGCAGAACCGCAGCTGGGAGTTCGACAAGGAGGAGGGCGTCCTGGACGCCGGCCGCCTGGCCCGTGTGGTGGCGAACCCGACCATGCCGCTGTCCTTCAAGATCGAGAAGGACACCGAGTTCCGCGACACGGTCGTGACGCTGCTGATCGACAATTCCGGGTCGATGCGCGGGCGTCCGATCAGCATCGCGGCGATCTGCGCCGACGTGCTGGCCCGCACGCTGGAGCGGTGCAACGTGAAGGTCGAGATCCTGGGCTTTACCACACGCGCCTGGAAGGGCGGGCAGTCGCGCGAGGCATGGCTGGCCGCGGGCCGTCCGGCCCAGCCCGGCCGCCTGAACGACCTGCGCCACATCGTCTACAAGTCCGCCGATGCGCCTTGGCGCCGCGTCCGCCCCAATCTGGGGCTGATGATGAAGGAGGGGCTGCTGAAGGAGAACATCGACGGCGAGGCGCTGGAATGGGCGCACAAGCGCCTGACCCGCCGCCCCGAGGCACGCAAGATCCTGATGGTGATCTCGGACGGCGCGCCGGTCGATGACAGCACCCTGTCGGTCAACCCTGCCAACTTCCTGGAACGCCACCTGCGCGACGTGATCGCCATGGTCGAGAAGCGCCGCGCCGTCGAGTTGCTGGCGATCGGCATCGGCCATGACGTCACCCGCTATTACCAGCGGGCCGTGACGATCACCGATGCGGAGCAGTTGGCCGGGGCGATCACCGAGCAGCTGGCGGCGCTGTTCGACAGCGATCCGCGCAAGCGGGCGCGGGTGCTGGGCATGGCGTCGATCCGGCGAGGCTGATTGCGTCCCGCGACGCCGGGGGGCGCCGCCCCCCGGACCCCCCGAAGGCATTGCTGATCCGTGACCTAGTCCCGCAGCAATCGACGGATCGTGTGGCGCAGCAGGCGATCACCCCCGGGTTGCCATCCGGCGCCGATCAGTGCGGTGCAGTCCGGGACGCGCAGGCGTGACGCATCGGCACGCGGGGGCAACGGGTGACGGCTGCCGGTGGCGTCGCGGACGATCGCCAGTAGGTCGTGGTGATCCAGCACAAGATCACTGCAGTTGAGGGTGGATGGCAGCACCCCCGTCGACAGAAGCAGGACCAGCGCCCGGGCGAGGTCGGCGGCGTGAACCTCGGTCGCGATGCGCGGGGTGATGAGGCGACCGGACAGGTAATCGGCGAACAACGTCCGCCATTTATGCGCGGGGCCGGGACCATAGACGCCGGTCGCACGGATCGCGCAGCCCGCCAGCGGCAGCGATGTCAGATGCGCCTCTGCCCCGGCCTTGACCTGGCCGTAGAGTGTGGTCGGCGCGGCGGGCAGGTCGTCGGGCAGGCGCATCCCCGGCGGATGACCGTCATGCACCGCGCGCGAGGACAGGAACAGCACCCGCCCGACCCCCTGCCGCACGGCCTGATCGAACAGGGCACGCGTGCCGTCCAGGTTGGCAGCGATGAAGGCCGCGGGGTCATCACCCTCTCCGCCGCGATAGCGGCCCGGCGCGTGGGCGAAGGCACAGTGGATCAGCGCGTCATGGCCCTGCAGCGGCGCAGGGTCGCCCAACGCCCAACCATGGGCCCGGTCCAGGGGCGTGACGTCGTGGCCCGCCCGGCCCAGGGCGCGCGCGGCATAGCGCCCGACGATCCCGGACGCGCCGGTCAGGGCCACGCGCATCAGACGGGCGGGCCGGGCAGGGCGTTCAGGTCGGGCAGGGGTCCGCCTGCCGCGATCTGGCGCCAGAGGTCGATCAGCGGGCGCAGACTGTCGGCCTTGGGGTGATCCTGCCAAGGCTTTTCGTACTGGAAATGCAGGATGCGGATCTGGGTCCAGTCCCAAAGCTGCGGCATGTGCGTCCAGACGTATTGCAGCAGGTTGTGGTGGATCGACAGCCCCTGCCAGTCGGGAAAGTACTCCTGCAGGAAGGTCTGGTCCGTGCGCCGCCAGAAGGCGCCCGGCCGGTCCAGACGGGCCATCATCGCGGCGAAGGTCGCGGGATCGGGGCGTGCGGTGAAGACGCCCGAATTCATCCGGCCGAACCCGTCCAGCCCGTCATAGACGTTGGGCGCGGCGCAGAATTCCGGGAAATCGAACAGCTTGTCGACCGGGCGCAGCACGATCGCGTCGGCGTCGATGAAGACGCAGGCGTCGTAGTCCAGCTGCCATAGGCGCAGCTTGATGAAATTGTCCAAGGGGGTATGGAAATCCGGCTTTCCGCCCTTGAGGAATGCGGCCCGTGCATGCAGCGCGTCGCGGGCGTGGGCCTGGTCGAAGGCGTCCGACGTGGGCAGCAGGTCGGCGCGGATCAGCCTGGCCCCAAGCGCCGACAGGCGGGCCTGCGCATCCGCATCGAGGCCGCGGTGCATCACCGCCAGATCGGCGGAGGTCCCGGTCAGCCTGAGGGAACGCAGGAGCGCCTCGGCGCCCGGCAGGTAGGCGGCATTGCTGACCAGGGTGACGAAGGCGCGGCGTGCTGTCGCAGGTCCGTCTGCGACTAGTCCGGGGGGCAGCGTGGGATCGGTCATCGGCGCGGGTCCTGATCGGGGCGTGTGTCGGGCCTTCATGGCAGACGGGCGCAGGGTTTGCCAAGCTGTTGCGGAACCGCCCACCCCCGGCCACGTTTCCTTGCGAGTCCAACAGGAAAGTGATCCCATGTCCCACAACCACGAGCCGGAAAAAGCCGCGCGCAACCACAAGCCCGCGATCATCGCCATCATCGTCGCGCTGGTCGTGGCGGCACTGGTGTTCTTCGTCTTCACGCCTGGCGTGGACGAACAGGAAGACGGCATCGCCACGACCGCCCCGCCCGCCGACACCCCGATCAGCGATGCCGAGGGTCTGGGCGAGGATGTCGGCGAACCCACCACGCCCGGCGCGGACACCCCGGCCGATGGTACCACCGCCCCCACCGGCACCGCCGACCGGCCCGCAGGCGACGACGCCCCCGCCCCCGCGAACTGAGCCGCGCCCACACTCCGTGTTCCCCGCGCCCGGACCTGAAACGGTCCGGGCGTTCTTCTGACGCAACCGTGACCGGCTTGGGCCGATGACATTGCCTCACGGGTTTGAGATAACGGCCACAGAATGGCGCGCAAAGCGCCGCGGGCGGTATCTTCGGACAGAAGAAGGGGCAGGCATGAAATTTCTGACAAAGCTGTTACTGGGGTTGGCGGTGGTGACATTCGCCGTCTCCTGCGGACGGACGCCGCCGCGGGGGCAGGCGCCCGGCGGCTACCAGGTCGCGCCCGGACCCGGGGCGAACCCGCAGCTGGGCGACCGCGCGCCGCACCAGTGGCGCAACGGCGCGCCCTATGGGCATGCGGTGCACGGCATCGACATCTCGCGCTGGCAGGGGGACATCGACTGGAACCGGGTGCGCGGCGCGGGCATCAGCTTCGCCTTCATCAAGGCGACCGAAGGGGGCGATCACGCCGACCCGAACTTCCGCCGCTACTGGTACGAGGCCGCGCAGGCCCGGATCCCGCGGGGCGCCTATCATTTCTACTATTTCTGCCGCTCGGGCGCCGAGAACGCCTATTGGTACATCCAGAACGTCCCGCGCGAGGCCGGGTCGCTGCCGCCCGTCCTGGACATGGAATGGACCAATTCGCGCAACTGCCCCCGCCGCCCCCCGGCCGCCGAGGTTCTGCGCGAGGCCGAGGTGTTCATGCAGATCGTCGGCCGCCATTACGGTCAGCGCCCGATCATCTACACCACCGTCGATTTCTATCGCGAGAACCAGATGGGCCGCATGAACGCCGAGTTCTGGCTGCGCTCGGTCGCGGATCATCCCAGTGTCACCTATCCGGGCCAGCGCTGGACCTTCTGGCAGTATACCGGCACGGGTATCGTTCCGGGCATCCGCGGTGACACGGACATCAACGCCTTTGCGGGCTCGGCTGCGGATTGGGCGCGATGGTTGCAGGCGCGTCTGGTTCGCTAGCCCCGCGGCGCTGGCTGCAGGTCGAGTTCGCGGCGCTCTATGTCGGGGCGCCGCTGGCGATCGCATTGTTCCTGCCGCCCGATCAGCTGTTCACCGCGCTGGCGGTGTTCAGCCTGGCCGGGATGGCGCTGCTGTGGATCACCGGCGGGTTCCGCTGGCGCGTGCTGGTGCGGGGCTGGCGGCGGATGCCCTGGCAGGAGCTGGCGGGCATCGCGCTGGCGACGCTGGCGGCGGGCTGGCTGATCCTGGCCTGGATGCGCCCCGAAGCGCTGTTCTCGATCCCCCGCAACCGGCCCGAATTCCTGCTGGTCATCTGGACCTTCTATCCGATCCTGTCGGCGCTGCCGCAGGAGCTGATCTTCCGACCGCTGTTCTTTCACCGCTACGGCGCGATCCTGCCCCAGGGGCGGGCGGCCATCGCGCTGAACGCGGCCATCTTTTCGTTCGCGCATCTGATGTACTGGTCCTGGATCGTGGCGATCATGACCTTCGTGGGCGGCTGGTTCTTTGCGCGCGCCTATCTGCGGCACGGCTTTCCGGCGGCTTGGGCGCTGCACGCGGTGGCCGGGAACGTGCTGTTCGCCGTCGGCATGGGCGTCTATTTCTACAGCGGCAACGTGGTGCGGCCGTTCTGAAGGCCCGCTCTAAGAGGTTGACTTCCCGCCCGGCCCGCGCTTTGTGCGGGGGCTGAAAAACTGGGGAAAACGCTCATGCACGCCTATCGCAGCCATACCTGCGGCGACCTGAAGGCCGCCGATGCCGGAACCACCGTCCGCCTGTCGGGCTGGGTCCACCGGGTCCGCGACCACGGGGGCGTGCTGTTCGTCGACCTGCGCGACCATTACGGCATGACGCAGGTGCTGGCCGACAGCGACAGCCCGGCCTTTGCCGCGATGGACAAGCTGCGGGCAGAGACGGTCATCCGCATCGACGGCCGGGTCAAGATGCGTGACGCGTCGCTGGTTAACGCCAAGCTGCCCACCGGCGAGATCGAGGTCTATGCCACCGAGATCGAGGTGCTGGGACCCGCGGACGAACTGCCCCTGCCGGTTTTCGGCGACCAGGATTACCCTGAGGAGACGCGGCTGGCCTATCGCTTTCTGGACCTGCGCCGCGACAGCCTGCACAACAACATCATGCTGCGGTCCAAGGTCATCCGGTCGATCCGCAACCGCATGTGGGACCAGAACTTCACCGAATTCCAGACGCCGATCATCACGGCCAGCAGCCCTGAGGGCGCGCGCGACTTCCTGGTGCCGTCGCGGCTGCATCCGGGCAAGTTCTATGCCCTGCCGCAGGCGCCCCAGCAGTTCAAGCAGCTGATCATGGTCGCGGGCTTCGACAAGTATTTCCAGATCGCCCCCTGCTTCCGCGACGAGGACCCGCGCGCCGACCGCAGCCCGACCGACTTCTATCAGCTGGACATGGAGATGTCCTTCGTCCGGCAGGAGGACGTGTTCGCCACTGTCCAGCCGGTCATCCAGGGCCTGTTCGAGGAGTTCGGCGGCGGTCGCCGCGTGGACGCCGACTGGCCGCTGATCCCCTATGCCGACAGCCTGCTGAAATACGGCACCGACAAGCCCGACCTGCGGAACCCCATCGAGATGCAGGTGGTCAGCGATCACTTCCGCGGGTCGGGCTTCGGCATCTTCGCCAAGCTGCTGGAGCAGGAGGGCACGCAGGTCCGCGCCATTCCCGCGCCTACCGGCGGCAGCCGCAAGTTCGCCGACCGCATGAACGCTTTTGCGCAAGGGCAGGGGCTGCCCGGCATGGGCTACATCATCTGGCGCCGCGCCGAGGACGGTTCGACCGAGGCCGCCGGTCCCATCGCCAAGGCGCTTGGCGTCGAGAAGACCGAGGCGATCCGCACGCAGCTGGGCTTGGCCGAGGGTGATGCGGCCTTCTTCCTGGGCGGCCGTCCCGACCAGTTCGAGGCCGTCGCGGGCCGCGCCCGCACGGAAATCGGCCGTGAATTGGGCCTGATCGACGAAAACCAGTTCAAGTTCGCCTGGATCGTCGATTTCCCGATGTACGAGAAGACCGACGACGGCAAGATCGACTTCAGCCACAACCCCTTCTCCATGCCGCAGGGCGGGATGGAGGCGCTGAACGGCGACCCGCTGGAGGTTCTGGGATACCAGTACGACCTGGCCTGCAACGGCTATGAGCTGATCAGCGGCGCGATCCGCAACCACAAGCCCGAGATCATGTTCAAGGCGTTCGAGCTGGCCGGCTATCCGGCATCCGAGGTCGAGAAGCGGTTCGGCGGCATGGTCAAGGCGTTCCGCTATGGCGCACCGCCGCACGGGGGCTGTGCCGCGGGCATCGACCGCATCGTGATGCTGCTGGCCGACGAGCAGAACATCCGCGAGGTCATCATGTTCCCGATGAACCAGCGCGCCGAGGACCTGATGATGGGCGCCCCGTCAGAGCCCACCAACGAGCAGATGCGTGACCTGCGTCTGCGCGCGTTGCCGAAAGAGTGACCTGACCCCGGGCGGCGGGCATGGCATGATGCTGCACAGCAGCACCAGCCGGAGCCTGTCGCCCGATGCCGTCCTATGCTGAAATCGCCGCGATCCGCCTTGGCTTTGGCCTGTCGCCGCGCCTGACACCGCCGGCCGACCCGGCGGGAATGGCGGCATCGGTTGCGGCGGCCACGCGGTTCGGCCCGCAGGCCGTGACGCTGGACAAGGTCCGCGCCTGGCAGGACAAGGGCCTTGACCTTGGCGCCGCCGCCCGCGCCGGCGATCCTGCCGCCCGCGATCGCGATGTCGCCTATCGGCGCAGGCTGGGCGGTATCTATCGTGCGGCGATCCAGAACCGTTTCGCGCGCGCAGTCGATGACCCTTCCGGCTTTGGGGAACGTCTGGTCTGGTTCTGGGCCGATCATTTCACCGTCACCGGTGGCACGGTCTATTGGAACCTGATGACCGACGCCTTTGTCCAGGATGCGATCCGTCCGCATCTGACCGGTCGGTTCGCCGACATGATGATGGCGGCCGAAATCCATCCGGCGATGGTGCGCTATCTGGATCAGGACCGGTCGGTCGGCCCCAATTCGGCCCGCGCGCGCAGGAATCCCGACAAGCCGTTGGGACTGAATGAGAACCTGGCGCGCGAGATGATCGAACTGCACAGCCTTGGCGTGGGGGCCGATTATTCTCAGCAGGACGTGACGCAGCTGGCCGAACTGCTGACCGGACTGGCCTATCACCCCCGGCAGACGGGCATCTTTCGTCCCGGCCAGTCCGAACCGGGGGCCGAGACGGTTCTGGGCGTCCGCTATGGCGGGGGGCGCGCCAGTCTGGACGACATTCGCGGGGTCATCGCCGACCTGGCCCACCATCCGGCGACCGCCCGGCATATCGCCCGCAAGATGGCTGTGCATTTCGTCGCGGACGAACCGCCGCAGCCGCTGGTCGACCGGCTGGCGGCCGTGTTCGCCGATACCGGCGGCGATCTGGGCGCGATGAATCTGGCGCTGGCAGAGGCGCCGGAACTGCGGCAGCAGTTCCGCCAGAAGATGCGGCAGCCCTTCGACTTTCTGGTGGCCGCCCTGCGCGGCCTTGGCGTCGACGGGCGGCAGGTCCGCGACATGAAGCCGGGCCAGCTGCAGCGTTTGTTGCTGCAGCCGATGACCGCGATGGGGCAGGCCTGGGGCAGCCCCTTGGGGCCCGACGGCTGGCCCGAGGATCAGGCGGCCTGGGCCAGCCCGCAGGGCTTGGCAATGCGCATCACCTGGGCGCTGAGCGCGCCGTCGCGGCTGACCGACCCGCTGCCCGACGCACGCCAGTTGCTGCGTGCGGCCTTGGGAGACACCGCGTCCGAGGCGCTGTCCTGGGCAGTGCCGCGCGCCGAAAGCCAGGCCGAGGGCGTGGCCCTGATCCTGGCCTCGGCCGATTTCAACCGGAGGTGACGCGATGCTGTCTCGGCGGCTGTTCCTGAAATCGACGGCGCTGATCGGCTGCTCGGCCGCCGCGCATCCGCTGCTGTCGTCGGCGACCTTCGCGGCGGCGCCGGGCGACAATCGCTTGGTCGTCATCATCCTGCGCGGCGCGATGGACGGGCTGGACGCGTTTCAGCCCTATGGCGACCCCGCACTTCGGGGGCTGCGCCAGACCCTGTCGCTTGGACCCGATCACGGCGCCAGCGATCTGGACGGGTTCTTTGCGTTGCATCCGGGCCTGTCGGAGCTGATGCCGCTGTGGCAGGCAGGGCAACTGACCTTCGCGCCCGCCGTCTCGACGCCCTATCGCGACAAGCGCAGCCATTTCGACGGCCAGACCATGCTGGAGGCCGGCACCGGCACCGACCTGGACCTGGATGCCCAGCAGGACGGCTGGCTGAACCGGCTGCTGCAGGCGATGCCGGGGCAGGCGTCGGAGACCGCCTATTCTGTAGGGGTCTCGCAGATGCGCATTCTGCAGGGGCAGGCCCCGGCCAAAAGCTGGACCCCCAAGGCGCAGATGGACCTCAGCCAGCAGGCCGAACAGCTGCTGACGCGCATCTATCACGATGACCCGCTGTTCCGCGACGCCAGTGCGCAGGCGATGGAGATCGTGGCCAGCCTGTCGCCGGACCTTGCCACCGGCAAGCCGGGACAGGACCACCTGGAGATCGCGCGTTTTGCCGCGGACCGCCTGAACGGCCAGACGCGGATCGCCAGCTTTTCCATCGGCGGGTGGGACACCCATGCGGGGCAGGCGGGGTCGCTGCCGCGGATGCTGGGGCGGCTGGCCGACACGATCCTGATGCTGAAGGCGGATCTGGGCGCGAACTGGGACCGCACCACCGTCATGGCGATGACCGAGTTCGGACGCACCGTCCGCGAGAACGGATCGGCGGGGACCGATCACGGCACCGGGGGCACGCTGCTGGTGGCGGGGGGCGCCGTGCGCGGCGGGCGGATGATGGGCGATTGGCCGGGTCTGGCCGAGGGCGACCTGTACGACGGGCGCGACCTGATGCCGCTTCGCGACATTCGCGCCTATGCGGCCTGGGCGATGCACGCCAAGTTCGGCATCGATCGTGCCACCCTGGAGGGGTCTGTCTTTCCCGGACTGGACATGGGGTCCGATCCGCGGATGACCGCCTGATCCTACATCTCGGCCACGCGGGACAGGCGGTCCTGGACCATGCCGCTGATGCGGGCCAGATCCGTCGCAAGCGCGTGGCCCGCGTTATAGTCGCGCGCAAGTGCGGTGGCCGCAGCCTCCAGCGCGGGGTCGTGCGCCGAGCGGGCGACGCCGGCCAGGAAGCGGGCGATATAGTCGATCTCGGTCGTGTCATGGGCGCTGGACAGCACCTCGGCCACATGGGCCAGATCGTCGCGCAGGCCCGAGGGGTCGGGCTGGATCACGTCGTCGGGCAGCGCCCGCAGCGTCATCGCCCCGGTATCAGCGGGCAGCACCCGCAGGATCGCCTGCTGGAACACCGCCAGGCTCTCGACCGGCTTGGGCAGGAACCCGTCCGCACCCGCCGCCAGCGCCTCGGACGCGCGGTCGGGATCGCCGGACATCGCCAGGATCACTGGCACCCGCAGTTCGGCGGCATGCAGTTCGGCGATCAGCGCGACCCCGTCGCCATCGGGCAGGCCCAGGTCGATCACCACCACCGCCGGACGATAGCTGCGCAGATGACGCGCCGCGGACCGCAGGCAATCCGCGCGGCGAATCCGCGCACCGGACTTGAGACACAGCAGCCGCACGGCCTCGCTGGCAAAGCGCGAATCCTCGATCACCAGCACCGTCAGGCCTGTCAGCGGTCTGTTGGGCAGCGACAAACGCCATTGCGGCAAGGGCTTGGGCGTGTCGGCCGTGATATCCGTCAGCATGTCTGTGTCCCCATCCACGTCTTCACGCCCAGTTAAGCCCCGATTCGCTAAGAACCGGTTAACGGCGATGCTTTTCCTTTCCCGCGGCGCGCCCAGGGCTTAGAACCGCCTGAAACGGAGGATGTGACGATGATCGGTCGCCTGAACCATGTCGCCATTGCCGTCCCCGACCTGCAGGCGGCGGCGGCACAGTACCAGACCACCCTGGGGGCCACCGTCGGTCCGCCCCAGGACGAACCCGACCACGGCGTGACCGTCGTGTTCATCGAACTGCCGAACACGAAAATCGAGCTTTTGTACCCTCTGGGCGACGATAGCCCCATTCGCGGGTTCCTGGACAAGAACCCGTCGGGCGGCATCCATCACATGTGCTTCGAGGTGGATGACATCATCGCCGCGCGCGACCACATGAAGACACAAGGCGCCCGCGTGCTGGGCACCGGAGAGCCGAAGATCGGCGCCCATGGCAAGCCCGTGCTGTTCCTGCACCCCAAGGATTTCAACGGCTGCCTGATCGAACTGGAGCAAATCTGATGAACCTGACCGGCGGTATCGTTCTGTTCGCCTCGCTGTGGTTCCTGACCCTGTTCTGCGTCATGCCCATCGGGCAGCGCAGTCAGGCCGATGCCGGAGAGGTCATTCCCGGCACCCATGCGGGCGCGCCGTCGGGCGTGAACTGGCGGCGCAAGCTGATCTGGACCACGGCCATCACCAGCGCCATCTGGGCCGTGCTGGCGTGGATCATCCTGGGCGGCGTGATCACGCGCGCGGATATCTCGAACCTGGACCAGTGGATCCGCTGATCATCTGGAACAGGTGGGTGAAGGCCGCCGCCGCCAGCAGCGGCACGGCGATGTTGACCACGGGGATGACCAGGCCCACCGCGACCAGCACGCCCGTCAGGGTCACGCGCGCCGAATGGGCGCGGCGCAGGTCGCTGGCCGGGCCTTCGTCCAGGTGGCGACGGGCGGCCATCTGAAAGAACTCGCGCCCCAGCAGCCAGCCGTTCGCGCCCAGGAACAGCAGGGGCGCAAAGGGGCCGATGAAGGGCGTCAGGATCAGGCTGATCACCAGCACCCCCAGGACCGCCAGCACGACCGCCATGGATTCCAGCAGCCCGTCGAAGAAGTCCAGCGACGTGCCGCGGCGGTCCGGGTAATGGATCGCCTCGACCTTTTCGGCAACGGTTTCCGCGAAGAGGCCCGCAAAACCGGCGGCGACCGGGGCCATCAGGAAGATCCCCATCACCGGAAACAGCGCCAGCGATCCCCAGGACAGCACCTGACCGAACTCGATCTGGCCCAGCCAGGGCAGCGTGACCCCGCCCGGCAGCCACAGCCGCAGCGCCCAGAAGATCGCCGCCTGCAGGGCCACGAACAGCACCAGCGTCAGCCCGATGCCCAGCAGCACCAGCCGCAACACCGATGGGCGCAGCAGGTCGGCCCAACCCCGCAGCAGCGCGCGAATGGGCATCATGGCCGCCACTCGGTCTTGGCGGCGATGTCGGGGCGCGGGCGTTCCGGGGGCTGCGCGCCGCGGGTGCCGATATGGATCAGCCCCGCGACGCGCTCATGCGCCGCGATGCCCAGATTGGCCTGCGCGAAGGATTGGTCCAGCGCCGCAAAGCCCGTCAGCCAGGCGGCGCCCCAACCGGATGCCAGCGCCGCGTTGACCAGCCCCAGGCACAGCGCGCCCGTTGACAGGACCTGCTCCCATTCGGGAACCTTGGAACTGTCGACCGGGGAGAAGACCACCGCCACGATCACCGGCGATGCCATGGCCGAGGCCGCCTTGTCCGCCGCCGCCTGATCCTGCCCCGCGGCCAGGACCGCGTCGCGCAGCAGCGGCGCCATTGCCTCCAGGGTTTGGCGGCCCAGCACGACAAAGCGCCACGGCTCCAGCTTGCCATGATCGGGCACGCGGGCCGCCAGGGTCAGCAGATCGGCCAGCTGGTCAGGGTCCGGGCCCGGGCCGGTCATCATCTTGGGCGGGTGGGACCGGCGGGTGGCCAGAAACTGCAGGGCGGCGTCGTTGCGGTGGTCCATGCGGATCTCCTGTAAGATCAGGGGCGGTAGCCGAGAGGCTGGCCGCGGGCGGGCGTTTAGCCTTCCTTTTCGATGCGGTAATTGCCCTCGGGCAGGTTCAGCGCAAGGCGCAGTTCGGTCAGCTGATGCATGGACAGGGTGATGCGCACGACCTCTTCGCCGTCATCGCTCATCTGTTCCAGAATCACCCGGTCGTCAAAGCCCAGGATGACGACGTCCTCGTTCAGCGGGCGTGTCTGGGCCTCGGCCTCGTCGATCAGGGTGATCACGGTCGCGTCGAAGTCGTGTTCGATGGTGAACATCCGAATCTCCTTGGGAAAGGCCCGACAATCGCGTGAAAGGGGGGCTGCGGCAAGCGGTCGGGGTTTACGCCGGACGGGCAGGGGGTATTCTGCGCCGACAGGATCGCGCCGACGCCGGGGCGGCGCAACAGGGCAGGGACGATGGGACAGATGATGGCGCGCAGCTGGCTGGCAGGGTTGATCGCGGCAGTGGCCGTCGCGGGCTGTGCGCCGCTGCCCGCACCCGGCACGGCCCGCATGCCCGCGCCCGTCCCGCAGGTCCCGGTCCTGCCGGCCCCGTCGGCCCCGCACGCGGCAACGCCGGACGGCGCTGCGCGCAGCTTTGTCCAGGTGATGCGCCGGATGGAGCCCGCCGTCCGCCAAGACTGCCTGAACCGCCGCACCGCGCCGATCAGCTGCGATTTCCTGTTCGTCGTCGACGACCGCCCGGGGCTGGAGCCGAACGCGTTCCAGACCGTCGACCGCAACGGGCGCCCGGTCGTGGGCTTTACCCTGTCACTGATCGCGCAGACCCAGAATCCCGACGAAATCGCCTTTGTCGTGGGGCACGAGGCCGCGCACCACATCCTGAACCMCCTGGATCGCAAGTCCGGGGCGGCCACCGCCGCGGCCGTCGTCCTTGGCAGCCTGGCCTCCGCCTATGGCGGCGACACCGGCGCCATCGCCCGCGCGCAGGAGATCGGTGCATCGGTCGGCGCACGCTACTATTCCAAGGAATGGGAGCTGGAGGCGGACTATCTTGGCGCGATCATCACGCTGAACGCAGGCTATGATCCGATCTCCGGTTCGGGCCTGTTCCAGCGAATCCCCGATCCCGGAAACCACGTGCTGGGCACCCATCCGGCGCGCGCGCAACGCCTGGCGCAGGTCCGCCGTGCGGTCGCCGACGTGCAGGCGGGGCGCATCCGCTAGGGCTGGTGGTGGGGTTGTGCCTGCGCCGCAACGCGACAACCTCCGGCTGCAATAAAATTCACGTGGTGAAAGGAAAAAGCTGGCATACCGGCGGTTTTCTGCTTTAGTCGGCAAAGGTTTGCACAAGACAGATCCTTGAATCGATACCATCCGGCGCTTCGGCGCCTTTTCTATGAAGGGGCGCCCATGATCGGGGTTGTCGTATGGAGCAGCGGGTCGCGTGAAAAGGCGATCATCTGGTGCGAAGATCAAGCAACGCTGGCCTATCTGCAGGGAACCGCGAATTTCGTCGGGCCCGGCGAATGGCCCCAGCCCGGTGATCTGGTCGAACTGGAAACCCGGACCGTCGGCAATCTGCGCCATGCCCTGAACGTGACCATGCTGTCGGAGAAAAGCTGTCTGCAGCTGCCGCGGATCCTGGCCGATTCGCAACAGCAGCCGTCGCGGCCAGCCCTGCGCGTCGTGTCGCATCAGGATGCGGTGCCAAGCGGATCCGTGGCGTCGTCCACCCGGCGCCCGGCGACGACCTATGCGCGACCCCGCAGTGGGGCCGCGCGCTGAGGGGGCGATCAGGCGCCGCGTGACAGTGCGGCGACCCCGGTGCGCGCCAGGTCGGTCAGGCCAAGGGGACGCATCAGATCGGCAAAGGCCTCCAGCTTGGACGGCGTGCCGACCAGTTCGAAGACAAAGCTCTCCAACGTCGAATCGACCACGTTCGCGCGAAAGATCTCGGCGATGCGCAACGCCTCGACGCGCTTGTCGCCGGTGCCGCGCACCTTGAAGAGGCCCAGTTCGCGTTCCACCACCGGCCCCTCGACCGTCAGGTCGTGGACCTCGTGGACGACCACGATGCGGCCCAGCTGCGCCTTGATCTGCTCGATCACCTCGGGGGTGCCGCGCGTGACCACCGTGATGCGCGAGCGGTGGCCGCTGTGGTCGACCTCGGCCACGGTCAGGCTGTCGATATTGTAGCCGCGCCCTGCGAACAGGCCGATCACCCGGGCCAGAACGCCCGGCTCGTTCTCGACCAGGACGGCCAAGGTATGGCTCTCCTCGCGCGGGGCGTGCGGGTCGCGCAGGTCATAGGCCGAATGGCTGGACATGCCCTTCTGGATGTTCAAAGCGTTCATGGTTCTGCTCTCTTTCCGGCCGGTCTCAGACCAGCACCGCGCCTTCGGATTCGATCACGCCCTGCGTCTCGGCCTCGCCCAGCAGCATCTCGTTATGCGGTTTGCCGGAAGGGATCATCGGGAAGCAGTTCTCGTGCTTCTCGACCAGCACGTCCAGGATGAAGGGGCCGTCGTAATCGATCATCTGCTGGATGGCGGCGTCCAGATCCTTGGGGTCGCGCACCTGCGCGCCGGCGCAGCCGAAGGCCTCGGCCAGCTTGACGAAATCGGGCAGGCTGTCGGACCAGGACTGGCTGTAACGCTCGCCATGCAGCAGCTGCTGCCACTGGCGCACCATGCCAAGGCGTTCGTTGTTCAGGATGAACTGCTTGACCGGCAGGCGGAACTGCACGGCCGTGCCCATCTCCTGCATGTTCATCAGCCAGCTGGCATCGCCCGCGACGTTGATCACCAGTGCCTCGGGGTGGGCCATCTGCACGCCGATGGATGCGGGCAGGCCATAGCCCATCGTGCCCAGACCGCCCGAGGTCATCCAGCGGTTCGGCCCTTCAAAACCAAGGTATTGCGCCGCCCACATCTGGTGCTGGCCGACCTCGGTGGTGATGTAGCGGTCGTGGCCCTTGGTCAGCGCCTCCAGCCGTTCCAGCGCGTGCTGCGGCTTGATGATCGTGTCGCTAGGGCGATAGGCCAGGCATTTCCGGGCCCGCCATTGCTCGATCTGGCCCCACCATTGCTGGACCGCGGCGCTGTTCGTCTTGCGGCCGCGCGATTTCCAGACCTTCAGCAGATCCTCCAGCACATGGCCCACGTCCCCGACGATCGGCACGTCGACGCGCACGACCTTGTTGATGGACGACGGGTCGATGTCGATATGCGCCTTGACCGATCCGGGGCTGAAATCCGCGATCCGCCCGGTGATCCGGTCGTCGAAGCGTGCGCCGATGTTGATCATCAGGTCGCAGCCATGCATGGCCAGGTTCGCCTCGTAGGTGCCGTGCATCCCCAGCATGCCCAGCCACTTGTCGCCCGATGCCGGATAGCAGCCCAGCCCCATCAGCGTGGAGGTGACCGGAAAGCCCGTCGCTTCGGCCAGCTCGCGCAGCAGTTGGCTGGCGCCGGGACCCGAGTTTATGACGCCGCCGCCGGTATAGAGAATCGGACGCTCGGCCTGCTCGATCAGTTCGACCAGGCGGGTAATCGCACCCAGATCGCCCTTCTTCGTCGGCTGATAGCGGCCCGTGTCGACCTGCTTGGGCCCGACATAGGTGCCGGTCGCGAACTGCACGTCCTTGGGGATGTCGATCAGCACGGGACCGGGACGGCCCGAGGTGGCGACGTGGAAACCCTTGTGGATGGTCGCGGCCAGCTTGTCCGTGTCCTTGACCAGCCAGTTGTGCTTGGTGCAGGGGCGGGTGATGCCGACCGTGTCGGCCTCCTGGAAGCCGTCGGTGCCGATCATGAAGGTCGGGACCTGGCCCGACAGGACGACCAGCGGGATCGAGTCCAGCAGCGCATCCGTCAGCCCGGTGACCGCGTTCGTGGCGCCGGGGCCCGACGTGACCAACACGACGCCCGGTTTCCCGGTCGCGCGGGCATAGCCCTCGGCCATGTGGACGGCGCCCTGTTCGTGGCGGACCAGGACGTGGGTGATGTCGTTCTGCTGAAAGATCTCGTCATAGATGGGTAGGACGGCCCCGCCCGGATAGCCGAATACGGTATCGACGCCCTGATCGCGCAGCGCCTCGACCACCATTCTCGCACCCGTCATTGTTCGGGACATCGTCTTGCTCCATCCATCAAAAACACCCGCAAAGCGCACCCGTCGCGGCCCCGCGTCGGCGCAACCTAGGGTCAGGTTCGGACAGGGTCAATGGCATTTGGCGGAGAAAGTGACGCAGGCACGCCGGAAATTGAAACTTTATTTCGCGGTTTGACGGACGCTATCGGTCGAATTGCGGCAGCGCGATACGGGCGACCTGTTCGACGATCGGATCGACGGACAGGGGATGCGCTTCGTTCGAATGATCCTCGGGGTTGCCGATATCCTGCCAGACGCCACCCTTGTAGATCTCTAGCGCGCTGAAGCGGGCCTTGTAGTCCATCTTGCGGCTGCCCGGCACCCAATAGCCCAGATAGACATAGGGCAGGCCCGCGGCCCGCGCGATCTCGATATGGTCCAGGATAATGTAGGTGCCCATGCTGGCCGGCCGCAGCAGCGGATCGTAGAAGCTGTAGACAAGGCTCAGCCCGTCATCCAGCACGTCGGTCAGGCACACACCGGCCAGGTGATCGTCGCCCTGCGCCAGCGCCGGCATCGCATCGTCGCTGCACCGGTATTCGATGACGCGGGTCTTGACCGGCGTCTCTTCGATCATCGCGGCGAATTCGAAGATGTCCATGTCCGCCATGCCACCATCCGCATGGCGGCTGTCCAGATAACGGCGGAACAGTTCGAACTGATCCTCGGTCGCCCAGGCACTGGTGGCCAGGCGGCGCAGGGCGACGTTACGGGTCGTGATGCGGCGCTGCGTCTTGGAGGGGCGGAAATCGGCCACTCGGATGCGCGCCGACATGCAGGCCACGCAGCTTTCGCAGCTGGGTCGGTAAAGCACGTTCTGCGACCGGCGGAATCCCTGCCGCGACAGCGCGTTGTTCAGTTCCGCCGCATTGTCGCCCTGCAGCGCGGTGAACAGCTTGCGTTCGGCCCGCCCGTGCAGGTACGGGCAGGGTTGTGGCGCGGTCACATAGAACTGCGGCGCATGGGGCAGCGTATGGCGCATCAGGTGCGCCCCTTGCAGCATCTGGTCAGGTCGCGACTGATCATGCGGGCGCAGAAGGTTCCGTATCGCGGGTTGGTGTGCGCGAAAGCCTAGCAACGATTTCCCGGCAGGCCAAGCGTGGAAAGCAGCGGGCCCGCCGGTTCCGCGCAACATGGTTTACCGCGCGTTGCGTTGACGGGCCGGGGCGACCCCGGCAAGGTGGCGCGCATGAGCTTTCAGTCCCGTATCACCCGCCTTCCGCTGCCTGTCGACGCCGCCCGCGGGGCGGATGCGGCGGCGCTGTTCCCGACCCTGTCCGACCGGATGCGTGCCCTGATCGCGGGCGCCGCGGGCAGCAGCCCTTATCTGGCCGGCCTGCTGCGGTCCGAGGCCGACTGGCTGCCCGATGCGCTGGACCATGACGACGTCGTCGCGCGCGAGACGGCGGGCCTGCAATCGCTGGACGCGGATGCCTTGGGTGTGGCGCTGCGCCGCGCCAAGCGGCGGGTGGCGCTGCTGGCGGCGTTGGCCGATCTGGGCGGCGTCTGGACGCTGGAGCAGGTGACCGGCGCGCTGTCCGACCTGGCCGACCGCGCCGTCGACCTGGCCCTGCGCGCCCATGTCGCGACCGAGATCCGTCGCGGCAAGCTGCCCGCCACGGACGCCGATGCGGGCGGCATCTTCGCGCTGGCGATGGGCAAGGGCGGCGCGCGCGAACTGAACTACAGCTCGGACATCGACCTGATCGTCCTGTTCGACGAGACCGCCTATGCCGAGGCCGACCAGATGGAGGCGCGCGCCGCCCTGATCCGGGCCACGCGGCGGATGGCTGCGACCCTGTCCGACGTGACCGATCACGGCTATGTCTTTCGCACCGACCTGCGGCTGCGGCCCGACGCGGCGGTGACGCCGGTCTGCATCTCGACCGCCGCGGCGCTGGCCTATTACGAGGCCGAGGGGCGGACCTGGGAACGCGCCGCCTTCATCAAGGCGCGCGCGGCGGCGGGCGACATCGCCGCGGGCGAACGGCTGCTGCGCGAATTGCGGCCCTTTGTCTGGCGCAAGCACCTGGATTTCGCGGCCATTCAGGACGCCCATGACATGCGGTTGCGCATCCGCGACCACAAGGGTCTGGGCGGGCGGCTGGAGGTGGCGGGCCACAACCTGAAACTGGGCCGCGGCGGCATCCGCGAAATCGAGTTCTTCACCCAGACCCGCCAGCTGATCGCGGGCGGGCGCGACCGCGACCTGCAATGCCGCGACACGGTTGGCGGGCTGGCGGCGCTGGCCGCCAAGAACTGGATCCCCCGGGACGTCGCAGAGGAACTGACGGCGCATTACCGCGACCATCGCGACATCGAACACCGCATCCAGATGGTGAACGACGCCCAGACCCACAGCCTGCCCAAGGACGATCAGGGGTTGGCCACGATCGCCGCCCTGATGGGCGAGGGCGATGTCCAAGCCTGGTGCGCCCGGCTGAAATCGCGGCTGGAACGCGTGCATGCGCTGACCGAACGGTTCTTCGCCCCGACCGAACCGACCGAAAGCCTGCCCGACCTGTCGGACGAATCGCGGGCGGTGATCCAGCGCTGGCAGACCTATCCCGCGCTGCGGTCCGACCGGGCGCGCCAGATCTTTCGCCGGATCGAGGCGCCGCTCTTGTCGCGCATGGCCCGCGCGGGCCACCCGGCCGAGGCGCTGGCCCGCTTCGACAGTTTCCTGACAGGCCTGCCTGCGGGGGTCCAGCTGTTCTCGCTGTTCGAGGCCAATCCCCAGCTGATCGACCTGATCGTCGACATCTGCGGGACGGCGCCCGCGCTGGCCGCCTATCTGGCGCGCCATCCGTCCGTTCTGGACGGCGTGCTGGCAGGCAGCTTCTTCGCACCCTGGCCGCGGGAGGCCGGGTTGGTTCAGGAACTGGACGCGGTCCTGCAACGGGCCCTGAGCCAGCCTGGCGGTGGCTATGAACGGGCGCTGGATGCGGCGCGGCGGTGGGCGCATGAATGGCAGTTCCGCATCGGCGTCCATCACCTGCGCGGCCTGATCGGCGCGGACGAGGCGGCGGTGCAATACGCGGACCTTGCGGGCGCCTGCGKGGCGGCGCTGCTGCCGGTGACCGCCGCCGATTTCGCGCGCCGCCATGGCCCGCCGCCCGGCCGCGGCGCGGTCGTGGTGGGCATGGGTTCCCTGGGCGCGCGGGTGCTGAACGCCGGGTCGGACCTGGACCTGATCGTGATCTATGACGCGGATGGGGTCGATGGCTCGGACGGGCCGCGCCCGCTGGCCGCGCGTCCCTATTACGCCCGGCTGACGCAGGCGATGGTCACCGCCCTGTCCGCGCCCACGGCCGAAGGCCGGCTGTACGAGGTCGACATGCGGCTGCGCCCGTCGGGGCGGCAAGGGCCGGTGGCGACCTCGATCGACAGCTTCGGCACCTACCAGATGACCGAGGCCTGGACATGGGAGCATCTGGCCCTGACCCGCGCGCGCTGCGTCGCGCAGATCGGACCCGATGCGGATATGCTGTGCCAGCAGATCGAGACCCTGCGCCTGAAAGTGCTGGCCGAACGCGGCATCGATCCGCGCGTGCTGACCGATACGGGCCAGATGCGTGACCGCCTGTTCGCCGCGAAGCCGCCTGGCGGAGCCTTTGACGTGCGACAGGGGGCCGGGCGGCTGCAGGACATCGACCTGCTGGCGCAGAGCTGCGCCTTGCGGGCGGGAGATCCGGCACGGTCGACGCTGGCGCAGTTGCGGGCGGGTCGCCGGGCGGGGCTGCTGACGGCGGAACAGGCGGACCGCCTGTCGTCGATCTGGCGGGGATTGTGGCGCGTGCATGCCGCCGCCCGCCTGTTGACGGACAGGCCGCTGGACATGGACGTGATCGGGCGCGGAGGCCAGGATTTCCTGCTGCGCGAGGTGGAGGCCGACAGCCCCGATACCCTGCGTGATCGGCTGTCCGACGATTTCGCCACGGTGCAGGCCCTCGTCCAGGGACATCTGTCGGACGAAAGTCCGCCCGACTAGCCGCTGGCGGCGCGGTCCTGAGCATAGCGCATGGGATCCGGTTCGACTGCCGGCGCATCGATCTGGACCAGGTTGGGCTGTCCCGCGGTGGCCTGTCCGGCGCTGCTCTGCAGGTCCGCCGCCACCTCTGCCAGGGACCGGCCGCCGATCTGGCCCAGGACCGGGATCGAGACCATGCCCGGTGCCAGGGGGATGACGGGGGCATCCGCCGCCTCGACGAACAGGCCGTGGGCGGTCTTGTCCCAGTAGAAGGGCTTGGCCACGACCTCGTAGATGGCCTTCCATCCGGCCAGGCATCCAAGCGGAAAATAGAGATGCAGCGTCGGCACCCAAGGCATCAGATGGCGGTGCTTTGCCCCACTGACCGCACGCATGCCGACGAAGATGCTCAGCGCCTCGGACGCGACGAACAATCCGAACAGGCCGACGATCGCCCAAGAGCCTACCCCGGTTTCCAGCGGTGCGCGCAGCGGATGCGGCAGGCCAAAGGTCAGCAGCCAGAAGCTCCACAGGATCGGTGCCAGAAGGTATTGCGACAGCGCCCCCAAGAACTGGACCTGAAAGCCCCAGAAGCGCCACGCCCCCAGATCGCGGTAGAGCGCCGCAGGATCGCGCATGTGCACCGCCCAGGTCATCGCGTATCCCTTGAGCCAGCGCGACCGCTGCTTGACCCAGGGCAGGGCGCGGCAGTTCGCTTCCTCATCGGTCGTGGTCTCGATGATCTCTGTCCGGTATCCGCGCCGGGCCAGGCGGACGCCCAGATCGGCGTCCTCGGTCACGTTCCATGCATCCCATGCGCCGACCTGTTCCAGCAGGTGGCGGCGAAAGAACAGGGTGGTGCCGCCCAGGGGCACGATCAGCCCTAGACGCGCGACCCCCGGCAGCAGGATGCGGAACCAGCTTGCGTATTCGATGGTAAAGCACCGCGCCAGCCAGTTGGTGCGCGGGTTATAGTAATCCAGCGCGCCCTGCAGGCATGCGACGTCCGCAGGCGCAACATGAAAGCGGCGCGCAACCTTGTGCAGTTGATCGGGATCGGGTCGGTCCTCGGCGTCCCAGATGCCCACGATCTGGCCGCGGCAGAAGTTCAGCGCATAATTCAGCGCCCGGGGCTTGGTCTTGATCGGCCCGTCCGGCACCCGCACGACGCGGATCCAATGCGGCAGGCGCACGCCGTCCAGCGCGCCCTCGGTGATCTCGTCGCTGGCCTCGATCACCAGCAGGATGTCGGTCAGTTCCCGCGGATAGTCCAGCCGCGCCAGCCGTGCGACCAGCTTGCCCGCGACGTCCTTTTCGTGAAACAGCGGCACCATGACCGAGATCAGCGGCAGCGCGGCCTCCATCAGCAGGGGGACGGGATGACCCTGTCGGATGGCCAGCGCATGGGCATCCTGCTCGCGCAGCGCCCGCCGCGCGGCCAGGAACGACGCCAGCTTCAGCCCGCTCTGCGTCAGCAGGGTCAGCACGGCCCAGAACGTCAGCAGCCCCACGATCAGCGTCGGGACCAGGATCAGGCCGGCCGCGGTCAGGGCCAGCGCCGCGATCGCCAGGCGTGCCGTCCGGGCCTGATCCTGCGTGCGACAGCTTTCGATGGCGGGGACGCGCGTCTCCGCCTCGCGGATCAGGCGAGTCCGGCGGGAGTTCAGCACCCCGCCCTGGGCCTGGTCCGCACTGCACAGCAACATGCGGACCTGGCCGAACTGGCGCGGCAGCAGGGGCAGCACGGCCGCAAAATCATCGGGCCGCGCCGTCGCGATCCAGGTCACCCCGCCGATTCGCCGCCAAGGCAGCAGCCCGTGCGTCAGGCAGAACCCGGCCCCTGCGTCGTCGATCAGCCGCGGGTCGGCGGGCGTCACGTCGGGGTCGATGGCGGTGGTGCGCCACTGCCGCGACAGTGCGCGGGCCAGGGCGGCGGGCTGGACCATCCCCTGGGCCAGCAATACCTGGTCCAGCCGCAGGCGCAGCTTCTGCTGGATCACCGTCGCCTTGAGCAGGTCCCCCGCATCGACCGCCCCGTCTTCCAGCAGGATCTGCCCAAGCGACCGCCGGTCACGCGGCGCCAGCGTCGGCCCGCACAGGACCGCGCTGCCGGCGGTGGCCGGATCGGGCAGGTTGGCAGGCCGGGGCAGGGAGGCAGGCTGCGCCATGGTCGTTTCCCATCAGGATCGACCCGTCTTGGCACGTGAAGCGTTAACAGAAGATTAAGCGATCCCGCGCGACCGGCAAAATCCGGTCGCACGGGATGAATTCGTCATCAGGCGCGGCGCGCGCGCATCGAATCGGTGAACCGCTTGAACAGGTACAGGCTGTCCTGGGGACCGGGCGAAGCCTCGGGGTGGTGCTGGACGGAAAAGACCGGCTTGTCCTGCATGCGGATGCCGCAGTTGCTGCCGTCGAACAGGCTGACATGGGTCTCGATCACACCGACCGGCAGGCTTTGCGAATCGACGGCGAAACCATGGTTCATCGAGGTGATCTCGACCTTGCCCGTCTCGACGTCGCGCACGGGGTGGTTCGCACCGTGATGGCCGTGGCCCATCTTGACCGTCTTGGCCCCGAGCGCCAGCGCCAGCATCTGGTGACCCAGGCAGATGCCGAAGATCGGCATGTCGCGGCCCAGCAGGTCCTTGATCATCGGGACGGCATATTCGCCCGTGGCCGCCGGATCGCCGGGGCCGTTCGACAGGAACACGCCCTCGGGCTCGTGCGCCATCACCTCCTCGGCGGTGGCGGTGGCGGGCAGGACGGTGACATCGGCGCCATGGGCCACCAGAGAGCGCAGAATGTTGCGTTTCGCACCGTAATCCAGCGCCACGACCTTGAACGGCTTGTCGCCGGGTGCGGTGCCGAAGCCTGCGCCCCATTCCCACGACCCCTCATCCCACCGATAGCTTTGCGCGCAGCTGACGCCGCGGGCCAGATCCAGGCCGACCAGCCCCTGCCAGTCGCGGGCGCGGGCGATCATCGCCTCGATGTCGAAAGTGCCGTCGGGATCATGCGCCAGGACGACGTGGGGTGCACCCTGCTGACGGATCGCGCGGGTCAGGCGACGGGTGTCCACGCCGCCGATGCCGATGCGGCCGCGGCGGGCCATCCAGTCGGTCAGTTCGGACGTGCTGCGCCAGTTCGACGGCTCGGTCGGGTCCCACCGCACGACGATGCCGCTTGCGACCGGATCGGGAGCCTCGTCATCCTCCGGCGTGACGCCGGTATTGCCGATATGGGGAAAGGTGAAGGTCACGACCTGGCTGGCATAGGAGGGATCGGTCATGATCTCCTGATAGCCGGTCATCGCGGTGTTGAAGACCAGCTCGGCGACGACCTCGCCGGGGGCGCCAAAGCCCATGCCATAGAAGACGGTCCCGTCGGCAAGCGCCAGGCAGGCGGTCGGTTTAGCAGCCATGTCGGCACCTCTGGAATGAAATCAGCCGGTGAATAGGGGGCGGACGCCCCAAGGTCAACCCGCAGCGGCCCGGGAGCCGCGCTTGAAACGCAGGCGCCGGGGGGCTAGATGCGGTTCTTTCGGGCGCATCCCGCGCCTTGGGTTGGAGACGAAGATGGATCTGCGCGCCAAGCTGCAAGCCGCCACCAAAGAGGCGATGAAGGCCCGCGACAGCGCCCGGCTGTCGACGCTGCGCCTGATCGCCGCCGCCGTCAAGGACCGCGAGATCGCCGCGCGCAGCGGGGACACCGACGGCACCCTGACCGAGGGCGACCTGGTCATGATCCTGTCGCGCATGGTCAAGCAGCGCCAGGAATCGGCCAAGGCCTATGAGGAGGGCGGCCGTCTGGAGCTGGCCGCCAAGGAGGAGGACGAGATCGGCGTGATCCAGGAGTTCCTGCCGCGCCAGATGAACAGCGTCGAGACGACCGCCGCGATCGACGCGGCCATCGCCGATCTGGGTGCCGAGGGCATCCGCGACATGGGTCGCGTGATGGCCGCGCTGAAGGAGCGCCATGCCGGCCAGATGGATTTCGGTGCGGTGGGTCCGGCCGTCAAGGCGCGCCTGCTGGCCTGAAACCCGCGCGTCGCATCACGCGTTGTGCGGGCAGGAGGTGACCCCATGCCCGCACGATCCAAAGCCCAGCAACGCGCCGCAGGCGCCGCCCTGTCCGCCAAGCGCGGCGAGACGAAGGTCGGCGACCTTCAGGGCGCGTCCAAGGACATGTATCACAGCATGACCGAGGCAGACCTGGAAGACTTTGCCAAGACCGACCACGACGACCTGCCGGAGCGCGCCGACGACGACTAGCGCAGCCGCGCCAGCCGCCGCATCAGGTCGTCGCACAGGTCGCGGCGTTCATCGGGGGTCAGGAACGCGCCCAGCTCGATCTCGCGCTGGCCGTTGGACAGGGTCAGATAGGCCTCGACCGGACCATTGCGCAGGCCGGGGCGCACCCAATAGCTGTTGGTCTGCCACAGGCGCTCTGGACGTCCCGGATCGTTGCGCCGGATCTGCAGGCGGCTGCGGTCCATGACTAGCTCCTCGTGCGTCTGTCCGGTGCGATAGGTTTGGTGCAGGGCGATCCACACGCCCCCCACCGTCAGCATCATGAAGGGCAGCAGCCCCCACAGCACCTGCGTCCCCAGAACCGCCAGAATCGGTAGCAGCAGCAGCGTGGCCGTCGTTCCGATGAACCACACGAAGCCCCGTTTGGGCAGCGATCGGTGCGGCCACAGGGTCACGGTTTGCAAAAAGGCCCCGGACGTGTCCGGGGCCGTTTCTGTCCAACGATAGGGCATCGAGGGATGTGCCTTAGTGGGCCGGGCTGCGGTCCCAGTCCTCGCGCTTGGGCAGCTGCTCGAACGTGTGCTCGGGCGGGGGCGAGGGCAGGGTCCATTCCAGCGTGTCGGCGTACTCGTTCCAGTAGTTGTTCTGGGTGACGCGCTTGCCGGCGAACAGGGTGTAGAACATTACGCCGATGAAGAAGATGAACGACGCGAAGGACAGATAGGCGCCCCACGAGCTGATCGCGTTCCAGAAGGCGTATTCCACCGGATAGTCGATGTAGCGGCGGGGCATGCCCTGACGGCCCAGGAAGTGCTGGGGGAAGAAGGTCAGGTTCGCACCGATGAACATCGCCCAGAAGTGCAGCTTGCCGGCCCATTCCGGGTACTGGCGACCCGACATCTTGCCGATCCAGTAGTAGATGCCCGCAAAGATCGCGAAGACCGCGCCAAGCGACATGACGTAGTGGAAGTGCGCCACGACATAGTAGGTGTCGTGATACACGCGGTCCAGCGGCGCTTGGCTCAGCACCACGCCGGTCACGCCGCCGACGGTGAACAGGAACAGGAAGCCGAAGGCCCAGAGCATCGGCGTCTTGAACTCGACCGAGCCGCCCCACATCGTCGCGATCCACGAGAAGACCTTGATGCCCGTAGGCACGGCGATCGTCATCGTGGCCAGCATGAAGTAGCTCTGCTGGGTCAGCGACATGCCGACGGTGTACATGTGGTGCGCCCAGACGACGAAGCCCAGGATCCCGATCGCGGCCATCGCCAGTACCATCGGCAGGTAGCCGAAGATCGGCTTGCGCGAGAAGGTCGCGATGACATGGCTGATGATGCCGAAGCCGGGCAGGATGATGATGTACACTTCCGGGTGGCCGAAGAACCACAGGATGTGCTGGTACAGCACCGGGTCACCGCCGCCGGCCGGGTTGAAGAAGTTCGTGCCGAAGTTGCGGTCCATCAGCAGCATGGTGATGGCGCCGGCCAGGACGGGCAGGGCCAGCAGGATCAGCCAGGCGGTGATGAACACCGACCAGGCGAACAGCGGCACCTTGAACAGCGTCATGCCGGGGGCGCGCATGTTCAGGAAGGTGGTGATGATGTTGATGGCACCCACGATCGACGAGGCGCCCGAGACGTGAACCGCGAAGATCGCGAGGTCGGTCGAATAGCCGCCCTCGGTCGTCGACAGCGGCGGGTACAGCACCCAGCCGATGCCCGAACCGGGCTGCTGGTTGCCGCCCGGTGCCAGCAGCGAGGCGATGCCCAGCAGCAGGCCCGCGACATAGAGCCAGTAGCTGAGGTTGTTCATCCGCGGGAAGCTCATGTCCGGTGCACCGATCTGCAGCGGCATGAAGTAGTTGCCGAAACCGCCGAACAGCGCCGGAATGACGACGAAGAACATCATCAGCACGCCATGATACGTGATCATGACGTTCCACAGGTGACCGTTGGGGGTGCATTCGGCCGCGGCATCCGCGAAGAATCGCGCGCCTTCCATGCACATGTACTGCACACCCGGCTCGTGCAGTTCCATCCGCATGTAGACGGTGAAGCTGACCGAGATCAGGCCCGCCAGGCCGGCGGTGAAAAGGTAAAGAATACCAATGTCTTTGTGATTGGTGGACATGAACCAGCGGGTGAAGAACCCGCGTGTGTCATGATGGTCGTCGTGGCCGTGTGCGGCTGCGTCTGCCATACCCGAACTCCCTCAAGATGTCGTCGATCCGGCCTGTCGACCGTCATTATCACGCATTCTTTAGACCACCTGCCGGCACCGGGCAATGCGTCACAGTGGCCCCGGAGGCAAACGCCCCGGCCGGGTCCGAAAAACCCGGCCGGGGCGCCAAGGCGGCACGGGGCCGCGTCAGAGTGTTATTCGGCAGGCGCGTCCGGCGAAACCGAGGCCAGATAGGCCGCGACGTCCGCCTGGTTGCGGTTCAGCTTGAAGGTCATCTTGCTGCGGGCCGAATCGTCGCCCGACTTTTCCTTCACCCAGGCCGTCGGATCGGTCACGTAGGCGACCAGCTCCTCCTCGGTCCAGACCATGTCCGGGTTGGCTTCCTTGGCGGCCAGCAGGCCGTCGCCATAGTTGAAGCCTTCCATGTGGGCGATGGGCGCGCCGACGATGTTCCACAGGTTGGGACCGGTGGCCCCGCCCTTGACGATGTCGGTCCCGCTGTCGTCCTGGATCATGTGGCAGGCGCGGCATTTGCGGAATTCGCCCTCGCCCGCGGCGGCGTCGCCCGCTTCCTGCGCGACGGCGGGGATGGCTAGGGTCGCGCCCAACAGGGCGCCGACAATGGCTGATTTCATGCGTAGTTCCTCGCTGGGCCCTGGAGGGGCCGTGGTCTCCCGAAGGGCACCGTAGGACCAACGCGCCCCGGAAATCCAGCCATCGAAAGGTCGCATGGAAAGAATTGATCGCCGGCCTAGCCGAATGTGCGCGCAAAACCCTGGCGCAGCGCCACGTCCAGATCGGCCATCCCCACCGGCAGCCCCAGATCGACCAGCGAGGTCACGCCGTGCCCGCTGATCCCGCAGGGCACGATCCCGCCGTAATGCGACAGGTCGGGGTCCACGTTGACGGCGATGCCGTGAAAGCTGACCCATCGGCGCAGCTTGACGCCGATGGCGGCGATCTTGTCCTCGCGCATCTGGCCATCGGGCAGGGGGGGCTTGTCGGGACGCGGCACCCAGACGCCCACGCGCCCCTCGCGGATCTGGCCTGACACGCCGAAGCTGGCAAGCGCGTCGATCACCCACCCCTCCAGCTGTCCGACAAAGGCGCGCACGTCGCGGCCACGCCGGTTCAGGTCCAGCATGACATAGGCCACGCGCTGGCCCGGCCCGTGATAGGTGTACTGACCGCCCCGCCCGGTCTGGTGCACCGGAAAGCGCGCGTCCAGCAGGTCCTGGGGGCGGGCGCTGGTCCCGGCCGTGTACAGGGGCGGGTGTTCGACCAGCCAGACGGCCTCGAGGGCCTGGCCTGCATGGATCTGCGCCACGCGATCCTCCATCAGGGCCACGGCGTCGGCATGCGCGGTCAGGCCGCTGCTGATGATCCATTCAACCATGGTTGCGATGTGGCCTCTTCGTCCGTCCCCGTCAACATCCGTCGGCATCCGCAGAAACCGCTTTTCTTTGCAACCGGCCTCGGCTATCAGGCGCGCACTGCCCGGATGCGGCCGTGGCGGAATTGGTAGACGCGCAGCGTTGAGGTCGCTGTTCCTTAACCGGAGTGGAAGTTCGAGTCTTCTCGGCCGCACCATTTATTTGAGAAAAATTGTTCATTTACAGCTGGTTGAGATGGTGGGATAGTACTCAATCCCCCACCTTATCCCCCCTTTTGTGCTGCACTGCTTCTTGCATTTAGGGAAGACATTCGTAGGCGCTCCGAACGTAGGTCTGGGGACCTATGCCTCTACGTTTGAGATGAACAAGCTATCTTGTTAGAAGGTCTTGGTTAGTGCAGGTGCTGGCGCATCAAAGGATTCGATATCTCCGGGGGGGGGGAGGGCTGGAGGCGCCTAGGGTCCCATCCGCATAGAGTCTACCTCCTCAAGCGCCGGTCCTAAATTCTTGAAATCGTAAACTCTACAATTCACACGTTTTTGCTAGCGAAGTATACCTGGGCGATGGGTAGCGGCGCGGCGGCAACTTAGAGGAAGTATTTACGCCATTACCAAATCAGATTTCACTGCGAATAACGACGCTAGATGAGGGACTGTTCCGCCACCTTGTTTCCCGAGAGCGTCTCGCATCTTGTCTACGCTGGGATGTCTCCAGTGTTTTTGATAGGAATGGGGGAGGGTTGAGCAAATGGCCTTGGTGCCAAAAATCTCGGTAGCGACCCTAGGCCAATTCGGTCAGGACCCTCGTAACCGCGCTGAAGTGGTCCCAGTAGTATAGGTAAATAGTCACCTAGGAGACATGCGTGCTTTTGAAATAGTTCTAATTTCAGGCCTAGATGCGTCCGCTTCGATCGTGATCGAAATTACCTAATTTTTTTGATATTGACGTTGGTACTAGTGATGCATTGGAAATGTGCAGCTCCCATCGTCAGGAACCCCAATCTTCATACGCCAGAGGTTCCGCGCTCAGCTCGTCACGGACGATCCGCCACTGTGGCAGCATCTGATCGAGAAGGGCGACGAACTGTTTGGTGTGATTTCTCTCAAAAAAATGCGCAAGCTCATGAACGATCACGTACTCCAAGCATTGTGGTGGCTTTTTGATCAGTTCGAGGTTTAACCAAATCCGGCGCGCCTCAATGTTGCAAGTGCCCCATTTAGTCTTCATTCGCTTGATACCCCAGATTGGCGGGGTGATGCCGTATTCTGTCGCCCAGCGCTCCATCAAGGGTTGAGCTCGCGAACGAAGCTCTTGTCGGTACCAGTTAATGAACACCCGCTTTCGAATAGCAAGATCGCTGTCCTTGCGCACATAGAGATCAATTGTCGTGCTGTTGCGAACTGTGACCTGTCCCGCCTTGCAGCCGTCAATCAGGTTCAATCGGTACCGCTGGCCTAGAAAGAAGTGGGTTTCGCCTGATATATAGCGTCGCTCGGACTGGCGCGGTTGCGCCGTAAACTTGGCCTGCTGGCGCTTGATCCAAGCAAGGCGGGTGACCACAGCGAGGCGCACGGCCTCGTCGCTCATCTCTAGCGGCGCCGCAACTCGGACCCGTCCATGTGGCGGATAGACCCCCAGGTGCAAGTTCTTGATCGGCTTTCGAACTACCTCTACCTCGAAGCCTCCCACAGATAGCTGGTCGGCGTCAGTACTCATCCTGATTCCACACCAGCTCAAAGATTACGTCGAGCTTCCCAGGGTCAGCGACATGTTTCCTGATTGCATTCCGCACCTCCTTTTCTTTGAATTTGTTGCCGCGCCACGAATCCTTTTTCGTTAGGCGAATTTCATCGTCGACTGCCAACGCGAGGTCCTCGTCCCCATTGAGATTGTCGAAAAGCGCACGCTTCGCTTTCGAATTCAGCGCGGCTGGATAAGAAGCGACTGTTTCAATGCCTTGGGCCTTTTTTGTGAGATCAACAATCTGAGCAAGATACTCCTGATAATTCAGCGCGTCCCGCTTGCGCTGCTCGATCAGGGCATCCAGCAGTTCGGACATCTTCTCATAGTATTTCGGATTGATCGGCGTCTCGTCGATGATCAGCTTGCGGACGTTGTTCTCGATCGTCTCCGCAACTGCTTCTTTGCTCTCGCGAATGCCCTGGGGCAAGGCGTTCACGGCATCCGCCCCCCTCTCAACGATCAGCTGTATCAGCGAAACATCGTCAAAGGCTGAGATGACTTCGCTTTCTTCAGCGCGGATATAAGTGTCGATCAGGTGCCGCATGGCGGGCTCGTACATCTTTAGGTCGATATAGTCGCCGCTCGACAGCTTCACCTCGTTCCGCACCTTCTCGAAGTGGTCGACATCCGCCTTGATGCTAGCGACCTCGGCCTCGGAATAGCCGGCCTCTTCCATCTCGTTTGCCACATCGGCATAGGCGCGCAACAACGAGGCCACCAGCCGATAGAGGGTCAGCCGCTTCGGCTCGTTCTCCTTCAGCGCCGCCTTGTCGGTGGTGTCCTTTGCGCAGAAGAAGCGCTGGTAGGCGAGGGTATCGCGGGGCGGCCCAACCGGTTCGCATAGCGCCCGGACGGCTTCCAAGGCCTCGTCCAGTCTCTCGCGTGCCTTTTCAAGCCGATCAGACAGCAGGCCCGCGACATCCGCCTTGTCATAACCATCGAAAACCTCGGCCGTGTAATCCTTGATCGAGGTCTCAAGGCTCTTGAACAGGTCCTTGTAGTCGATGATGTAGCCGTATTCCTTGTCATCCCCGTCGAGCCGGTTCACCCGGCAGATCGCTTGGAACAGCCCGTGGTCCTGCATCTTCTTGTCGATGTAGAGATACGTGGCCGAGGGGGCGTCAAATCCGGTCAGGAGCTTGTCGACCACGATCAGCAGCTTCATCTGCCCAGGTTCGTCGATGAACTTCCGCTTCGCATCCTTCTCGAATGCCTCGGGCTCCTTCCCACCCAGCATCTTGTTGTAGATCTCGTACTGTCGAAGGCGTTCCGTCAGTCCCTCGCCGCTTTCCTCGCCCTTTATGTCGTTCGGCGAGGGCTTGTAGGAGGTGACAATCGCGCATTTGCCGGCCAGATCGGTCTTATCGAACAGCTCGTAGAACTTGCACGCCTGATAGATGCTCGAAGACACCAGCATGGCGTTGCCGCGGCCGCTTTGCAGCCGGTCCCGGGTCTCCATGTCCATCAGGATATCGGCTACGATCTTTTCCAGCCGTGACTGGCTAGAGAGGACTTTTTGCAACGTGCCCCAGCGCTTCTTCAGCTGCGCCTTGGCCATATCAGTCAGGCCCTTGGTCTTGGCCTCGAACCATTTGTCAATCTTCGCCTGCGACGTGATGTTCTGATCGATATCACGGGCCTCATAGCGCAGGTCCAGCACCACGCCATCCGACACCGCTTCGTCGAACTTGTAGGTGTGGATATAAGGGCCGAACACTTCGAGGCTAGTCTGCTTGTCGGCCTTCAGCAGCGGCGTGCCGGTGAAACCGATGAACATCGCGCTGGGCAGGATCGCTTTCATCGCCTTATGCAGATCGCCGCTTTGTGTGCGGTGGCACTCGTCCACGAGGACGAAGATGTTGCCCTTGGCCCGGAAATCCTTAGGCAGCGCGCTCCTCAAATCCTCGACGTAGCCTTCGACGTCCGCCTCGCTGTCCTCCTTGCCGCCGAACTTGTGGATCAGCGAGCACAGCAGCCATGGGTTCGTGTCGTTTAGCCGGGCGATCAGGTCAGCGCCGGATTTCGTGCGCAGGATTTCCTCGTTAACGCCGTTGAAAACCTTCTCGATCTGCTCGTCCAACTCAGTGCGATCGGTGATCACCACCACCCGGCTGTCGGGCACGTTCTCGCGTATCCATTTGGCCAGCCATACCATCGTCAGGCTCTTGCCCGACCCTTGAGTGTGCCAGATGATACCGCCCTCACGTCGACGGATGTGGTCCTGCGCTGCGTGCACACCGAAATACTGGTTGTGACGGCAGGTCTTCTTCACGCCGGCGTCGAACACCAGAAAATCGTGGATCAGTTCAAGGAACCGGGGCTTGGCACACATCTGGACCAGCGCGCGGTCCAGGGGGTTTTCTGGCCCGCCTTCCTCTTTCCATGTCAGCCAGTACTTTTCGGGCGTCTCGATGACGCCATAGCGCAGCCCCTCGGTGTCGTTCCCGGCCATGACCAGTTGAATGGTGGTGAAGAACGGCTGGATGAAGACCCGCTTCTGGTTGTCGAGGCTCTGCCGGATGCCCTGGGACACCGATACGGTCGACCGCTTCAGCTCCAGCACGCCCAGCGCAATCCCGTTGATATAGATCACAACGTCCGGGCGCTTGCCGAAGGATTTGTCGCCTGCGGGCTTCACCGCGACCTCTTCGGCGATGGCGAAATGATTGGCATCAGGGTTTGCCCAATCGATCAGCCAGACGGTGCGGGTCTGGTCGCCTACATCGGCCTTCACCTTTACCCCGTAGCGCAGCAGGTCATAGATCGCGCGATTGGTGTCGTAGAGGCTGCGGGATTGGTCGCTGGCGACCTTCGTCAGCTGCTGGATCGCGCGAGTGATTAGTTCTGGGGAATAGCCCTGCCTTTGCAGGAAGGAGCGCAGATACTCGTCCTCGATGTTGCGGTTTGGGCGGCCGATCTTGTCGGCGCGATCGATCCAGTTGCCTAGGTAGTGATAGCCCAACGAATTCCGAAACAGGTCGACAACGCGCTTCTGGGTTCTTCTCTCAATCTGGCCAACGGTGCTCATCGTGAACTATGCCTCAACAGAAACGCGGCGCGGCGCCCAAATCCAACCTTCCGATGCCGGGGTGTCATCGGTTGGGGATTCAAGGCGCTCGCGGTTCAAATCGAAATCTCGGGCGATGCGCGCGCAGACCTCGGCGTCATGGATATCTGCGTCGCGGCCGGTTTTCGGGATCGGTTCAGTTCCAACCTGCAACCCGAGGCGGGCGCGGCAGAGTGCCGGGTAAGTTTCGATCACGGTCAGATGCTTTCCATCTGTCCAGATGCCGGGCGACAGGCGCTGTGGGGCAAAGCGGGCGACCACGTGCATGGCCTTCGTCGCTTGGCTGCCGATCATGTCCTTGATTGCCGAGAGCGGTGTGACCCCTTCGGCCACCAGCCGCCGCTCGGTGTGCCGGAAAAGGTAGGGGTTCGCCGCCGATCGACCGATCTGATCGACCGGGGTGCCACCCGCGATCAAACTGGCGAAGGCCTCGGGGAAGCCAAGCGGCGCGTCGATAGCGAGCGTGGCGTGTGGGGACTGCCCGGGATTGCCAAGCTTGCAGAGCGCGAGCAGCTCGGCGAGGAACGCCGCGGGCGTGGTTGCACTGTTGATCGTCTCGCGCAAATTGCCCCGCCAGGGCTGCCCGATGCACTGGCCTGTGTGATCCAGCACAACCAGCGCGTCGCGGCTGTTCTGGTTCTTGTCGCAGTTCCAGCCGCCGACATCCCAGCCGACGAACAAGTGTTCGCGCTGGGCATCGACCACCGTCATACCAGCCGCACCTTTCCAGTCAGCAGGTTCTGCATCATGCCCTGCTTGATGGTGCGGGCCTTTTTGGCCTCGGCGTCCAGAGCGGCGAGCTCTGCGTCCATGTCGGAGAGCACCTCGGCGATTGCGACTTGTTCATCCAGAGGCGGACAAGCGAATTCTACCTTTAGAAGAGCCCGCTTTGAAAGATTATAGCGTGTTGCTCCCTGTGCAAGCGACGCGAGCAGGTCTCTGCCTTGCTGACTGCGGAAGTAGCCAGCCAGAAACAAACCATTTGCAGCGGCATCCGACTTAAGCCGGAAACCAAAGCAGAAGCTGTTAAGGTATAGGTCCTCGACATTTTCTGCCAGCAGCGCACACATTCCAACCTCTTCAGGCGTTTCCGAAGAGCCGTTGAAGAAAAGATCGCCAGCGCGGGCTTGGTTCTGGGTCTCCCCGGGCCTTACGTCGACTCTCTCTAAACTATTGGGGTCGACAACGACATTGGCCATTATGTTCATGAAAGGAATATATTTTGCAGAACCATGCCCAAAATCCACCTTGGATTTCCCAGTCAGCCCACCATAAGTCGAACCCAACTCCCCCAACCGCTTCACCTCCCAGTCGCCCGAGAAGCCCGGCAGGCGGGTTTTGCCGGTTAGGAGCTGTTGCATGGCGGCCTGCTTGAGGTCGTGCTTTTTGGCAATCAACGCCTCCAACGCCGCAATCCGCGCATCCGCATCTGAAAGCGCCTCTGCGATCGCACTTTGCTCTAAAAAATCGGGCACCGCGAAAAGAAGGCTTCCAAAAGTCTTCTTAGAAATTATCGCGGTTGCCGTGATGCCTGCGTTCGCTTTTAGTCGGTCGACACTATGCTCCATCAGATAGTAGATGAATTCAGGAGAACACGAGGAGCGCGGAACGACGGCATTAATCTGCTGATTGCATGATCCGGCCCTCCTCAGTATCGCATTTTTCCCTATGCTTGCGATACATGTGACCAGCACTGTATTTTGGGGAAGAGCACGCAAACGTCCAATGCCCGCGGCAGTTATTGACCTTTCAGTTTCAAATATGTCTCGATACCCCTTTATATCGCTTGGGGTCACCCAAGGATACCCACTCCCCCAAAGGTCGCGGATACCGGTAGGTGGTGTACCACCAGTCAAGATTTCGCCAAGGCTGTTTAGAGGCGCGCAGACCCAGTCTTCAGGAACCACCCCAACCTCTGTCTGCTTGTAGCCCGGCCTGATCTTCTCCTGCATCGTCACGCGGCGAACCCCATCCGTTTCAGGTGCTCTGCCACCTTCGCGCCCAGGGCCTGCGCGCGATCCTCCAACACCAGCAGCGGCGCGGCATAGCGTTCGGTCAGTATCTTCACCCGCCCGGCCAGCGCCTGGCTGACGCGATCACCCTCGGCCGCCACATCGCCTTGCACCCGCGCCAGCCACTTGTCCTCGACGATCAGCGTCTTCACCTGATCCTCGGTCAGTTTCGCGTAGTGCTTGACCGTGGCCTCATCCAGCGCCGCCTGCGCCTCCTTCACAGCTTTGGCCGCACTCGCCTCGGCCTCGATCAGCCGCAGCGCCTGTTTGAGCATGGCCATCTCCTCGGCCGCGTCTCGGTCGTGGCGGATGTCCTTGATCCGGTCCTTGACAGACTTCGTGGTCAGCTTGCCCTTTTCGGTCCTGGCGTCGGCCAACAGCCCATCCTCGCCGCCGTGTTCCTCGTCCAGTTCCTCGATCGCGCGGGCGGCTTCCTCGGCCTTGGCTTCCAGCGCCTCCAACGCGGCCTTTTCAGCTGCGAAGAACCGGGCCACGATCAACGCGGGCGGGATCAGTTCGGCTTTCAGCTTGCGCCGGCCCAGCGTGATGTCGGGCGTTTCGGTGAACTTGCCCTCGGCGTTCTTTACCAGTTCGCGGATCACGCGCCCTGCCTTCCAGCCGTCCTGCACAAGGATATAGACATCGTCCTGCATGACCTCGGACCAATAGGTCATGAGGTGCTGATACACGTCATAGCCGTCGATCAGCGGCACGGGTTTGAAGCGTTCCAGCAGATCCTCGGAGATCACATGGATCAGGTCCTTGGGCTTGTCGCCGATGGCAATGCCGCGCAGCCGGTCGATATGCGCCGCGCGCCATGCGTCGAAGATCGTGGTGACGGTGTCGGCATAGGCGGCGAATTCGGCGTGGTTCAGGATCGCGCGCTTGACCTCGGCCGCCTCGACCTTCGGCGTCAGATATCTCGGCCGGTCGCCGGGAGCGAAGAGATCGTGACGCACGGCGGGCATGACCTGCCAGAAGTCACCCAGCGCATCCACATCGCGCACCGGGATGCCGCCATTCAGATGCGCCTCGATATCCTGCAGGTCCTCGGGTTCCGAGGCGTCGATGTAGCGGGGGATGTTGAGGTTGAAGTCCTTCTCCTCAATCTCGGCCAGCGGGACCATGCGCGAGTACTTGTCGATCTTGACCTGCTTGGTGAAGGCATCGACGATCTTGTGGATATCCTGGCTGCGCAGGCGGTTCTTGTTGCCGTCCTTTACGAAGCCTTTGGAGGCGTCGATCATGAAGATGCCGGTACGAGTCTGGGCGTATTCCTTGTCCAGCACGACGATGCAGGCGGGAATGCCGGTACCGTAGAACAGGTTCGCCGGCAGGCCGATGATGCCCTTGATATAGCCGCGCTTGACGATCCAACGGCGCAAGGTGGACTCGGCATTGCCGCGGAAGAGGACGCCGTGGGGCAGAATGACAGCGCCCTTGCCCGTGGACTTTAGCGAAGCGATCACGTGCAGCAGATAAGCGAAATCGCCGTTCTTCTGTGGCGGGCGCTCGCCCTCGACCGTGAAGCGGGCAGTGAGGTTGGTCTTGCCCTCATCGAAAACACCCGTCGACCACGCCTTGTCCGAGAAGGGCGGATTGGCGACCACGTAGTCGAAGGTCTTCAGGCTGCCGTCCGGGTTCACGAAGTGGGGGGCTGAAAGCGTGTTCCCCTTCCAGATTTCCGCGGTCGGGCAATCGTGCAGGACCATGTTCATCTTCGCCAGGGCGCGGGTGGCGACATCCTTTTCCTGGCCGTAGATGGTCAGGTCATAGGGCGCCTCGTCATGCGCCTTGAGCAGCAGCGAGCCGGAACCGCAGGTGGGGTCGTAGATCGTCTGATCCGCGCTGCGGGCAGCGCCGATCCCTATTACCTTTGCCATAATCCGCGACACCTCGGATGGGGTGTAGAACTGCCCCTTGCTCTTGCCCGACTCGGTGGCGAAGTGGCGCATCAGGTATTCATAGGCATCGCCTAAGATATCGTCGCCATCCGCGCGGTTCTTGCGGAAATCCAGCTCCGGGCGATTGAAGATAGCGACAAGGTTCGAGAGCCGATCGACCATCTCCTTGCCAGTGCCGAGCTTCTCCGGGTCGTTGAAGTCGGCAACGTCGATCACACCCTTTAGGTCATTCGCTTCGGCCAGCCTAGCGATGATGATGTTGATCTTTTCGCCGATATCCTTGTTGCCACGCAGCGCCACCATGTCAGCGAAGTTACCGCCCTCGGGGATCTCGATCAGCCCGTCCGGATCGCCAGCGTACTTATCTGAAACATATTTTACGAAGAGCAGGACGAGAACGTAGTCCTTGTACTGCGACGCATCCATTCCGCCTCGAAGCGCATCGCAGCTTGCCCAGAGAGAGCTGTAGATTTCGGACTTTTTAACTGCCATGTGTTTTCTGCTCTATTCCTTGAGGCGATCCGATGTTTGGAAGCATTCGATCCGCCTTAATCGCCTTTAACCGCTCGTATTTTTCAATCGCTATCGTCACGATCACTTTTGCCCTACTCGGCAATGGCCATTAGCTCAACTCCGGCCAGACTGGTCAGCTGTCCGAAGCCAAATTCCGTGTCTTTCGCGCTCCGGGTCTGCATGTTGTTCCTGCGTTTGGTCCACTAAGCTTTTGTCTAATATGGCTCAATTTAGCAATAGCGTCAGTTACGTTGGTCCAAGGAAGAAGGTGGGTTCGACGTCACTAAGTCGTCCTCTGCTGACTTAAGCTGAAGGAAAGCAGTGCCAGCACGCGAGTCGGTGGCGTCTCTGCGCTGGGTACCAGGGCCTTTCCACTTAGCCATCGCATCAACTGATCGCGTTACCTGCAATGGATTAGCAGCAAAAGCGGTAAGACCGCATGTCTTTTTCATCGGCCCGCGCGTGATGGATCAGCCTGTATTCTGATCGCATGGCGGCAGGTGCCGTCGTTTTTGCGATGGAGAAAGGCATGACGAGCGAACAGTCAACGATCTATGTTGGAATCGACGTTTCCAAGGACAAACTCGCGGTTGCGATAGCCGGTGGTGAACGTCGTGATGACGTCCTGAGCCTAGGCACGTTCGAGAACACTCCTGCCAGTGTCAGCAAGCTGCTGACGCCATGCGTCTGGCACGCCTGCTACGCGCAGGAGAATTGACGGCTGTCTGGGTCCCTGACGAAACCCACGAAGCAATGCGCGATCTGGTCCGCGCCCGGGAAAGTGCCGCAGAAGACCAGAGGCATAAACGCCAACTCGTGTCGGCTTTCGTGCTGCGCCACGGTCGAGTCTACCAACGGACCAGGCCGTGGACGATGCGGTATCGCCTATGGCTTCAAAGCCTGACCTTTGATCACCCCGCCCATCAGATCGCCCTTCAGGAAATGCTGCAGGCCGAACGAAACGCGACAGAACGTCTCGACCGGCTGACCGGGCATATCGAGGCACTGGTGCCGGAGTGGGACCTTGCCCCGGCGGTGAATGCGCTTCAGGCCTTGAGAGGCGTGGCATTGATCAGCGCCGTCACCTTCATGGCCGAGATCGGCGATGTGCGTCGTTTCGAGTCGCCAGTGAAACTCATGGCCTACCTGGGGCTCGTGCCGAGCGAATACTCGACAGGCAAAACGACAAGACGTGGCGGCATAACCAGAGCAGGCAACGCCCGCGTGCGCCACAAACTGATCGAGGGGGCTTGGACCTACCGTCTGCAGGCGCGACCCGGCGAGCGGAAGCTTTACATCCTTAGGGAGCAGGCACCGGACGTTCAGGACATTGCCTGGAAAGCCCAGTCACGCCTGACCGCGCGATATCGCAAACTTATTCAGCGCGGAAAGAGATCAACTGTCGTGACAACCGCTATTGCGCGGGAAATGGCCGCATTCATGTGGGATATCGCTCGACGAACCACACCTACGCACTGAACGAGGCCCTATAAACGCCCAATGGCGGGCGCGAGGTCAACGGTAGGGGAATATCCGACACTCGCTTTGTGGCCGGCTCAACGCTGACGCCCGTTGTAAGACAGGAATAGCCCCGAGACGCACAATCGGTCATGCGGTATCCAACCCGCGCATCAGAGCTTGTTCACCGACGTCTTCAGACCTCGTGCCCACCCTTGGGCGTCAAAACGGCAGCACACGCCATGGCGTCTGAAGACGCATGAAAAAATGCTTGAAAAAAGACATCAGAGCGAGATCGATACGGCTAAGCGCGAGGCATTTGCGCGAGCATATGCTGATTGCGGAAACGCCTCCCGTGCCGCGCGACAGGCGGGTGTGCCGGATCAGTCCGCGCACAGCATGGGCTATAAATGGCTGCGCGACCAGCGGGTGGTGGAACTTGTACGGGACGCCATGAACGACCGCCTCAAGGCGCTGGGGCCGCTTGCTATCGGGGTAGTGCGAGACATCCTCTTGAGCGAGCAGGTCTCAGCGCAAACCCGGCTGCATGCTGCGCGAGACATCCTCGACCGCTTGGGCTGGGTGCCTCCACGGCGAGTTATCCAAGAGGAGCGGGTTCAAAAATCCGTAAAGGAAATGTCCAGGGCAGAACTGGAGGAATTGGTTGGTAGCATGACCGGCGTTGATGCTGACTACGATGATGACGGGTGGACGGCTGGTGACGGAAGCGGTGCCCTCACAGCTTATCGATAGGACCCGAAATGGGCCATTTAATCGGGGGCCCTGCCACGAAACAGGTCCCCGAGACGACGTACGTTACGCCCCCTTAGGGGGGGCGTAGCGTACGTTTGTCGGCCCGGTTTGACTAAGGCCTCGGTTCGGCCAGAAGCTTCGACGTACATACGTCGAACGTTCTACGCCTTCAGCCAGATTTCGTCACCGCTTCCTTGGAGAACCCCCCGTTTGAGGAGAGAAGAAATAGCCTCGTTGACGTTTCTCGGGGTGAGCTTGCCCTTGAAGTCTGAGGCAGAAAGCGAAAGAGCATACCTGCGAAACGCTTCGCGATCGGCCTTCTGAATAAGACCCCCTGCGTCGCACCCTTCCGAAAGACGGTACTCGGTGCCAAATGCTGCCAAGAATGCAGGGAGCAGCTTCAGGACGGCAGCTTGGGCAAAGCCGCCCGCCTTGGCAGTCACGCTGGAATTGCCCTCCACAAACTTGATGTGGCAGGACGTTACCCTCCGGCGCCCATCATCAAGTCCGAGTTCGACAGTTTCGAGGCAGAAGTAGTGCTTCCAACCAAGTTCAAGATCGCGCTGCTTGGTTGCTCTCACCTCGATATGGTCTCCCTCTCGGCGGACTTCCAGCACTGTCTCAGCTTTCGCGGGAAGCGTACTGCTGCCACGAGCACCCCGTTCAGTGTCTTTACCTGTGTGATGGATAATCACGACCGTCGCGCCGAGTGTGTCCTTGATGGCCGCAATCCGGTTTAGAACGACGCCCATATCTGCAGCCGTATTTTCATCTCCTCCCCCAAAGCACTGGGCCAGCGTGTCAATGACGATCAACCCGACTTTTCCTTGAGTTCTTGTGACGCGCTGCGCATAGGCCACGATCGCGGAGGCGTCCGCGTCACTGCTATACAGATCGACTTGCGACCGCAGCACGACGAGCTTGGGAGAGCGGGGCCCTGGGATTGCAGCAAGTCGGTTCTCGATGCCTCCCGTTCCTTCTGCCGAAATATAGATCACTGCCCCTTGGCGCACCTTGTGTTCACCAAAGGCTTCGCCGCTGGCCACGGCATGGGCCATACCCAGGGCATAGAAGGTTTTTCCGGCTCCAGGAGGGCCATAGAGGACCGCAAGGCTGGGGTGCTGCAGAATCCCTTCGATGAGATGGTTCTGGGTAAGCCTGGGCTTTGCAGCGTCGGCTGGAAGAGCAGAGAAGCAAAACTCCTCCACCCGTTTCATTGCAGCCGGCGTGGGCGGCGGAAGAATGCGGATCGCCCCGGCCACGGGAACGTCTAGGGCGTCGCTGGACGTATCCTCAAACATGGTCAAGTCACGTTCGATGTCCAAGTCGCTCAAAGGCGAAAGTGGGAGGACATTGCTCAGGTCCAAGTCCTGAAGCGTCCACTGATCGTGGGTTTTCCGCAGCTTTGCCCGTTGACGTATTACAGCTCGCCCCCGAATTGCCGGGAGGTCTGCCCCATGGGTCATAGCGATAGTGGCCAAGGTCTCGCCTGCGCAAGCCCTGTACGCTGCCAAGCTTGGCCACTTGCACTCGATTTCCCCTGGCGTGAATCCAGCTCTACCCTGAGACCATTCAATAGCAAGGTGCAGCCCGGGGTCCGCGCCCTGTGTTTCCTGGTGTACGGCTACCAGAACGCCCATCCGCTGATCATATGGAAGATCAGGGCTGATGCTTTGAAGCAGCTCCCAGATTTCGATGCCGTCTTTCACTGCTTCTCCAGCCAGGGCCGGACTAGGGGGTATCAAGCTCGAAGCCTTTCCCGTAAGCCATTCGGGTGCTGGAGCAATATCGGCAACTTCAATGACGGAGTACCTTCCCGCGCCAGAATCACCAACGCGACCCAGTGAAGGTGCCGCAATAACAGTCCCATTACCGTTAATTCTAACGCCAGGGCACAAAGCTTCAGGATAAGAAGCCCCCGTGGTCGCCCTATAGTAGTACTGAAGACCCCCACTAGGGGTCCTCACTGTGAACGTGACAGGCAGGGTCAGACCGCGATCGCGGACGTATTGACGCAGAGCATGATGGGCCTCGACGTCAAGAACAACAATGTTGCTGGATCGACAGAGAATCCCGATCTGGACTTCATCATCGCTAAACAAGGTTTCAATTCGCCGTCGATCCCTAAGGTCTTCTTGCCAAAGCTCATAGGCGGGAGATGGGCCGCATGGGGTAAGCTTGAGGCCCAATTCGAAATAGGCAACTGCCGCCTCGAGAAGACTTCCACTGGCGATGACTTTGATATGCTTAGATGCCGAGGACTGCATTAGCGTTTCTCCTCGTTCACGCTGCCAGAGCAGGTAGAAGGACTTTTAGTAGTCCGACTGGCTACCAGCGCCGACAGAAAATCGCTGACCTCCGAGGCTGGCCAGCGGGAGACGCGACCGATCTTGACGGGGGCCGGGAAATCACCGCTGGCGATGGCGCGGTAGACAGTGGCCCTGCTAAGGGCCGTCAGGTGGGTAACCTCATGGAGGTTCAGAAGCCGGTCAATCTGATGATCCTGGCGAGAAAAAACAGCGTTCATTGGTGTGTCCTATCATTACGAACACACCCCACTATCCACACGAATCACCATGGGTCGTCCTGGTCGTTCCTGAGACGACGAATTTTTTGCGTGTGGTCAGTCCGTACCAGACGAGGTCAATGATGGAGTCACGCAGTGGTTCGCCCAGCGCTCCAACAGGGTCCGCCGTTGTTCCAGATAATCCGTCCGACGATAAGCCCGCACGACCTTGCTGCCATTGACGTGGGCCAGCATTGTCTCAGCCACTTCATGGGGCGCGTCCGTGCATTCTGCTAGCCAGGTCCGCAGGCTGGCGCGGAAGCCATGAGGGCGAGCCTGCAGGCCCCTGCGCTCCATCAGCCGGGACATGGTGGCATCACTGATCACACTCCGTCTGGCGACGAACAGATAGCCATCCCGCTCATGCATGCGGGCTAGACGGACAACCTCCTGCGCCTCGGGCGAAAGGGGCACCCGGAAACTCTCGGTGGCGCCCGCTGGCCCTTTCATCTTCTCTGCGGGCACAATCCAGGTATCGCCGTCGAACTCGTCCACATGCGCGAAGCGCACGGGATGGGAGCGCATGCCCGTCAGGATGAGCAGCCGCAGGGCCAGATTAGAAACGGACGGCTCCGCAACGCTGCGATAGAAGTCAGGCACCTCGGCCCACGGCATACTTGGGATGGCCTCCACGCGATGACGCTGCTTGCCCAAGAGCGCCTTGGCCTTCGCCACGGCCTGCAAGTCAACGTCGATCCCCAGGGCGGCTGCATGCCGGAATACGATATTCAGGCGGTCCACGGCCTTCATAGCCGTAGACGCCTTCTCGTGCCAGATGGGCTGGAGCGCGTCGCGGATATCGCGCTGGGTGATTTCGGCAATCGGCGTCTTTCCCAGCTTAGGCAGAACGTGCAGCTCCAGCGGACTGAACCAGCGCCCCGCCGCACCATCGCGCTTGAGACTGGCCTTGTGGCTGTCAAAGGCGTCGTGGGCCACAGCTGTGAGGAGATTGTGGTCGTGCTTTCTCTCGGCGCGGAGCCGGTCCCTTGCGTTGATTGGATCAACCTCGTTGGCAATCATAGCCCGGTATTCAGCGGCCTTTTCCCGGGCTTGCTTGAGGCTCACGGTCTGCAGGCTGCCTAGCCCCATCTCGCGACGACGACCATGGCAGGTGTAGCGGAAGACCCATCGGCCACTGCCGTCCTCACGCTTCACCAGCCGTAGACCAGCCCCGTCTTCGTGCTTGCCGGCACGCAGCGACTTCACAGCGAAGGCGTTCAACTTATGCATTCCGATCCCCCAAATTATCCCCCAATTAATATGCGATGCGGGGAGACGTAGCAAGATGGTGCGTGATAAGAACTGCTTGTTGTCACTAAGAAAAATTTCTGCAGTAAGACGAGGTGAGAGGCAGAGATATGGAAAGATGCTGCATCTCGGCCGCACCAACCCCCACTTTCATCGATGCCTTGACCCCGATGCCGTTCGGGTCATTCTGTCCCCGGACAACCGGGGATGGTCATGGCCACGTATGCCGCCACAGCGCGCGACCACAGATTTCGCTTTGACAGCCTGGCTGCGGTGATGGCCGCGGCCTCGCCGGAACGGTCGGGCGATCTGCTGGCCGGGATCGCGGCGGGCAGCGCGCTGGAACGCGTGGCGGCGCGGCGCGTGCTGATGGACCTGCCACTGACCACCTTCCTCTCCGATGCGCTGGTTGCCTATGAGAATGACGAGGTCACACGCCTGATCATCGATGGCCACGACCGCGCGGCCTTTGCGCCGGTCGCGTCGATGACCGTGGGCGATCTGCGCGACTGGCTGCTGTCACCCGCCACGGACGGTGCGGCGCTGGCCACCGTCGCCCCCGGCCTGACGCCGGAGATGGTGGCCGCGGTCAGCAAGCTGATGCGCAACCAGGACCTGATCCGCGTGGCGCGCAAGGTGCGGGTCATCACGGCATTCCGGAACACCATCGGAGGGGCGGGGGTGCTGGCCTCGCGGCTGCAGCCCAACCATCCGGCGGATGACCCGCGCGGCATTGCGGTCGCGGTGCTGGACGGGCTGTTGCAGGGGGTGGGCGACGCGGTGATCGGGATCAACCCGGCGTCGGACAACCTTGCCAACTGCCACGCCCTGCTGACCGCCCTGGACGAGATGCGCCAAGCGCTGGACATCCCCACGCAGACCTGCGTGCTGACCCATGTGACCAACGCCCTGACCCTGCTGGAGCGGGGCGCGCCCGTGGACCTGATCTTCCAGTCGGTCGCGGGCAGCCAGGCCGCCAACGAAGGTTTCGGCATCACCCTGTCGATGCTGGAGGAGGCCCATCAGGCGGGGCTGGCGGCGGGGCGGGGAACGGTCGGCCAGAACGTGATGTATTTCGAGACGGGGCAGGGGTCCGCCCTGTCGGCCGACGCCCATCACGGCGTCGATCAGCAGACGATGGAGGCCCGCGCCCAGGGCGTCGCCCGCGCCTATGCGCCGCTGCTGGTCAATACCGTCGTGGGCTTCATCGGGCCGGAATACCTGTTCGACGGCAAGCAGATCATCCGTGCGGGGCTGGAGGATCATTTCTGCGGCAAGCTGCTGGGCCTGCCGATGGGGGTCGATGTCTGCTATACCAACCATGTCGAGGCCGACCAGGACGACATGGACACGCTGTCGACGCTGCTGGCGCAGGCGGGGGTCAATTTCGTGATCGCCGTGCCGGGCGCCGACGACGTGATGCTGGGCTATCAAAGCCTGGCATTCGAGGACATCGCCTACCTGCGCGAAACCACCGGCCTGACCCCGGCACCCGAATTCGCGGCCTGGCTGGATGCGTTCGGCCTTGCGGACGGGGCTTTGCCCGATACCGGCGCGATGGCCCACCGCCTTGGGCTGTCCGCATGAGCGCGCCGGACCTGCGCCGCCTGTCCGCCCTGACCCCGGCGCGGGTGCGGCTGCAGGCGGCGGCCGGGCCGACCGCCCTGCCGGACCTGCTGCGGTTTCAGCAGGACCACGCGGCGGCGCGCGATGCGATCCACGGGCAGGTGGATTGGGACGCGCTGGCGCGGGACCTTGGCCCGCTGCCGGTGCTGCGGGTGGACAGCATGGCGACCGACCGCGCCACCTATCTGCGCCGCCCCGACCTGGGGCGGCAGCTGGCGCCCCATGACCTGCCCCGGCTGGACGCGCCGCTGCAGGTGGTGATCGGGGATGGGCTGTCCGCGCCCGCGGTCATGGCGCAGGCCGCGGGCGTGATGCGGGCGCTGCTCGCCTGCCTGCCGGAACTGGCGGGGCGTCCGGTGATCCTGGCGCAGGGTGCGCGGGTGGCCTTAGGCGATGCGATCGGGGCGGCCACGGGGGCGGGCATGGTGCTGATGCTGATCGGCGAACGGCCCGGACTGTCGGTGGCCGACAGCCTTGGCGCCTATCTGACCCATGCGCCCCGGATCGGGCTGCGCGACAATGCGCGTAACTGTGTTTCGAACATTCATCCGAACGGGGGGCTGTCCCATCAGGCCGCCGCCGAACGGCTGGCCTGGCTGGTGATGCAGGGGCGTCGGATCGGCGCGACGGGCATCGCGCTGAAGGACGAAAGCGGCGGCAGCGACCTGCTGCCGCCACGGGCTTAGTCGGCGATCCGCGCCACGGCGGCACCGGCACCGGTCGCGATCTGCAGCGCGGCCCATTCCTTGGCGGCGTCGTTGCGGGCCGATGCGGCCTGCAGGCGTGCCGCCGCCCGCTGGCGGTCGGCGTCCAGCAGATCGACCAGCGGCAGGGCGCCCGCCTCGAAGTTCGTGCGCGCCAGGGCATAGGCCCGGTCATAGCTGGCCGCCGCGCGGTCCAGCGCATCGACGCGCTGGCGCAGGCGGCGCAGGTTCGACTGGCTGGTCTGCACATCCTCGACCGAGGCCGCGACCTGACTGCGCCATGCCAGATCGGCCTGGCGCGCCTCGGACACGCGACGGGTGCGGGTCGCGCCCAGGATGCCCTGGTTGGCCACCGGCAGGCTGATGCGCGGGCCAAAGCCCCAGCCCGTCGCCCCGCCCGTGTCGCTGACCGTGCCGGTCAGCGAGAGCGAGGGCAGCATGTCCGCCGTCGCGACCCCCACTGCCGCCAGCGCCTGCACCAGATCCTGCTGGGCCGCGCGCACGTCTGGACGGTTGCGCAGCAGTTCGGCCGGTACCCCGGTGCCGGGGCCGGGCGGGATGCGCAGCGCGCCCGATCCGCCCTGCATCTGCAACATCAGCGGCCCCGCCTGCTGGTTCAGCAGCGTCGACAGGCGATAGACCTGCGCGTTGAACTGTGCCTCGAAGGCGGGAAGGTCGGCCTGCGCGGTCTGCAGCAGTGCCTCGGTCTGGGCGATGTCGAAATCGGTGGCAAGGCCCAGGGCCTGGCTGTCGCGGGTGACGCGCAGGGTGGCCTGGCGCGCCTCGATCGTGTCGCGGGTCAGAGCCAGCGCCTGCTGGTTGTAGCGTGCGTCGGAATAGGCGCTGATGACCTCGGCCAGCCATGCCAGCCGGGTGACCTGGGCCTGCGCCTCGGCCGATGCGACGCCCGCGGCGGCCCCTTCGCGGGCACGGCGCGCGCCCCCGAACAGGTCGAACACGAAGCCCGCTGACAGGTTGGCGCTGCTGGTATAGCCGGTCGCCTGACCGTCGCCGCCCGACCGCACGCGGCTGGCCGATGCGGGCTCTCCGCTGATCTGGGCCGCCAGGGGCTGGGTCGCCTGAAGGTCGGCCGCCGCGGCACGGATGCGTTCGTTGGCGGTGATGATGTCCAGGCTGGTGTCCAGCCCGTCCGCGATCAGCCGCGACAGGGTGCGGTCCTGATAGCCCGACCAGAAGGCAGTGGTGCCGACCTGGCCCACGGGGCCGCCGCCGCCCTCGGCGAAGGCGCCCTGGACACGGGTGTCGGGCAGGGTGGTGGGGTCAGGCCCCACTGCCGCGCAGGCGGAGATCATCAACAGCGCCGTCAGCGACAGCGTCGCGCGGGTCATACGGGGAAACGTCACGAGGTCTTTTCCTTCTTGCGCGACAGCAGCGACCGGATCTTGAGCACGGCCACATAGAAGACCGGCACCAGGAAGATCCCGATGACGGCAGAGGAAGCCATGCCGCCCAGAACGCCGATGCCGATCGAGTTCTGCGCCCCCGCACCAGCGCCCGACGCGATGGCCAGCGGCAGCACGCCCAGCATGAACGCGAACGTGGTCATCAGGATCGGGCGCAGACGCTGGCGCGATGCGATCAGGGCGGCCTCGACCACGGTCTTGCCCTCCTTGACCTGCGCCTCGGCGAATTCGACGATCAGGATGGCGTTTCGGGCGGCAAGCCCGATGGTCGTCAGCAGACCCACCTTGAAGTACACGTCGTTCGACTGTCCGAAGAACAGCGCGGCCGCCAGGGCGCCCAGGATGCCCACCGGAACGGTCAGCATGACCGCCAGCGGCACCGACCAGCTTTCGTACAGCGCGGCCAGCGACAGGAACACGACCAGCGCCGACAGCGCGAACAGAAGTGGCGCCTGGTTGCCCGACAGACGTTCCTGGAACGACAGCCCGGTCCATGCGGTGCCATAGCCGCCGTCCATGTCCGCCACCATCTGTTCCATCACGTCCATCGCCTCGCCCGAGGACAGGCCGGGAACGGCCGCCCCGCTGAGCTCCAGCGCCCGTGTGCCGCCGAAACGCGCCAGCGATTGCGGTTCCTGCTGCCAGCTTTGATCGGCGAAGGCGCCAAAGGACACCATTTCCCCCTGGCTGTTGCGGGCATACCAGCGTTCGATGTCCTCGGGCTGGCTGCGGCTTGCGGCCTCGCCCTGGACCACCACGGGCCGCAGGTCGTTGCCAAGCGCAAAGTCGTTCACGTCGCGCCCGGCAAAGATCACCGACAGCATCGCGTTCACGTCACCGATGTTCAGGCCAAAGGCCGCGGCCTTCTGCTGATCGATGTCCAGGCGCAGGGCGGTCTGGGTGTTGGCGGTCTCGTTGCCGCGCAGGTTGGTGACCTGGCCACCCGCCTGCGCATCGGCGACAAGCTGGTTGGCGGCGGCGGCCAGCGCGTCCTGGCCCTGACCCGTCTGGTCCACCAGATACATGGTAAAGCCGGAGGACGTGCCCAGGCCCTGGATCGCGGGCGGCTGCAGGGCAAAGATCTGGCCCTGGCGGTTGGTGGTGAAGAAATAGCCGTTCGCCCGGTTCACCAGCGACGCGATGTCGAACCCGTCGCGTTCGGCATAGTCGCGCAGCTTGATGAAGACCAGCGCGTTGCTTTGCCCGGTCCCGCCGAAGCTGAAGCCAAGCGCGGCAAAGACCGATTCCACGGTGTCGGTTTCCTGGGTCAGCAGGTACTGTTCAACCTTCTCGACCAGGGCCTGCGTCTGCTGGGTGGTCGATCCGTCCGGGCCCTGGATGATGGCCAGGGCCACGCCCTGATCCTCGTCGGGCAGGAACGATCCGGGCAGGCGGTCGAACAGCGTCATCACGCCGAACCCGATCGCGACCAGGACGATCAGCATCCGCAGCGGGCGCTTCACCAGCCGCGTGACGATGCCGACATAGCCGGTCGTGGTCCGGTCCAGGTTGCGGTTGAACCAGCGGGCGGGGGCGATGCCGCCCTGGCCATGCTTGCGCGCCTTGAGCAGGCTTGCGCACATGGCGGGGGTCAGGATCACGGCCACGCCCAGCGACAGGATCATCGCGGTGATGATGGTGATCGAGAACTGGCGATAGATGACGCCGGTGGCGCCGGTCTGGAACGCCATCGGCAGGAACACGGCCGACAGGACCAGCACGATGCCGACCAGCGCCGAGGTGATCTCGTCCATGCTCTTTTCGGTGGCCTCGACGGGGCCCAGGCCCTCTTCCTCCATCACCCGCTCGACGTTCTCCACGACCACGATGGCGTCGTCGACCAGAAGGCCGATGGCCAGTACCAGCGCGAACATCGTCAACGTGTTGATCGAGAAGCCCGCCACCGCCAGCACGGCGAAGGTGCCCAGCAGCACGACGGGGATCGCCACCACCGGAATGATCGTCGCCCGCCAGCTTTGCAGGAAGACCAGGATCACCAGGAACACCAGCAGCACGGCCTCGGCCAGGGTCTTGTAGACCTGGCTGATCGACTTTTCCACGAACGGGGAGGTGTCATAGGGATAGGTGATCTCGACCCCGGCGGGCAGGGCGTCGGCAAGGCTGTCGATGGTGTCGCGCACGGCGGCGGCGGTCGACACGGCGTTCGCGCCGGTTGCCAGGTTCACGGCGACGGCCGCGGCCGGGTTGCCGTTGTAGCGCGAGCTGCCGCCATAGCTTTCCTGGCCGATCTCGATCCGGGCGACGTCGCCTAGAAAGACCGTCGATCCGTCGGGATCGACGCGCAGCAGGATGCTCTCGAACTCCTCGACCGTGGACAGCTGCGACTGCGCGGTGACCGACACGGTCAGCCTCTGGCCCTCGGCGGCGGGCTGCGCGCCCAGGTCGCCCACGGTGACGTTGGTGTTCTGCGCGGCCACGGCCGCGGTGACGTCGGCGGGCGTGACGCTGTACTGGACCATCTTCATCGGGTCCATCCAGACCCGCATCGCATAGCCCGAGCCGAAGGTGTTGATCGACCCGACGCCCGGCGTGCGCTTGACCGGATCCTCGATGAACTGCGAGATCAGGTCGCCCAGCTGGACGGTGGTATAGGTGCCCTCTTCCGCCGTCAGCGCTGCCACCAGCAGGATCGAGCTGGTCGAGCGTTCGACCTGCACGCCCTGCTGCTGCACGACGTCGGGCAGCTGCGACGTGACCAGCTGCAGCTTGTTCTGCACCTGGACCTGGGCGATCTCGGGGTCGACGGTGTCGTCGAAGGTCAGCGCGACCGATGCCGACCCCGGCGTCGAATTCGACGTCATGTAGGTCAGGCCGTCGATGCCGGTCATCGCGTCCTCGATCACCGTGGTGACCGAGGATTCGACGATCTCGGCCGAGGCGCCGTTATAGGTGGCCCGGACCTGCACCGTCGTGGGTGCGATCTGGGGATACTGTTCGATGGCCAGGCTGTTCAGGCCAAGCGCGCCGACCAGCATGGTGATCAGGGCGATCACCCATGCAAAGACGGGCCGGTGAATGAAGAAACGTGCCATGCGCGATTACTCCGTCGCGCCGGCGGGGGCGGCATCCGCCTCCGCGGGGGCTGCGTCGGCGGGGCCGGTGTCGGTTCCCGCGTCGGCCGCGGCTGCGTCGGGGGCCGTGTCGGCGGAGGCCGCATCCGTGGGGGCTGCATCGGCAGGGACCGCATCGGCGGGGGCGCTTTGGGCGGGGGCCTGTTCGCGCACGACGCCAGTTTCGTCGATGGTCACGGGGACGGTGACGACCTCCATGCCCTCGGCCAGCCCGGTCAGGCCGTCGACGACCAGGGTCTCGCCATCCTCGATGCCGTCTGTGACGATCCACTGGTGCTTGTAGGTGCCGTCCTCGGTCAGCTGGCGCTGGCTGACCTTGCCATCCTCGACGACCCAGGCCGTCAGGGTGCCGACCTTGTCACGCGTGGCCGACGACTGCGACACCAGGATCGCCGAGGTCACGCCCAGATCGACCTGCCCGCGCAGGAACATGCCCGGCAGCAGCAGGTTGTCGGGATTGTCGAACCGGAACCGCGTGTCGATTGACCCGGTCGAGGTCGACACGGTCACGCCGGGCGCGACCAGCTGGCCAACCGCCTGGTATTCACGGCCGTTCTCCAGCGTCAGGGTCGCGGCCAGTTCGTCGTTCAGGCGCAGGTTGCCGTCGTTGATGTCGTCCAGCACGCTAAGGAAGCGCGACGAGGGTTCGTACATGTCGACCTCGATCGGGTCCAGCTGGGTGACGGTAGCCATGGCGTCGGCCTGTCCGGCGGTCACCAGATCGCCCACGGACGCTGCCGACACGCTGGCGATGCCCGACAGGGGGCTGGTGACCGTGGTCCAGCCCAGTTCGGCCTGGGCCAGCGTCAGGTCGGCCTCGGCCGATTGCAGCGCGGCGGTCGCCTGATCCAGCGCGGCCTGGGCCTGTTCAACCTGGGCCTGGGTCGTCCCAGACCCCAGAAGCTGTTGGGTACGGTCAAAGGACGACTGCGACTGCGTCACCTGGGCGCGGGCAGAGGCGACCTGCGCCTCGGCACTGGCCAGGTTCGCCTGATAGGTGGTGTCCTCGATGCGGAACATCGGGGTGCCCGCCTCGATCGCGGCGCCGGGATCGTACAGGATCTCGGTCACGATGCCGCCGACGCGGGGGCGGATGGCGGTCTCCGACACCGCGACCGCGCGACCGGGCAGGGTCACGATTCGCGGAACGTCCTGAACCGCCACCTGCATGACGCCCACCTGCTTGGGCGGCATCCCTTCAGGCGCCTGCGCCCAGGCCGCGGAGGTGGACAGAATCGCGGCGACCATGGCGGCGCCGGTCGCAAGGCTGTGTTTCGGCATCATCTTTGTCCTGGATAAGCACCCGACGGGGCGTCACTGTTGCGCGCTGATTGCATGTTTTTGCGGACTATGCAATGTTTGCTTCGACTGCACGAGGAGACTGCCCCGAAAATGACCAGCAACCTGCGCGACCGCCGCCGTCAGCAGACCGCCCGAGAGATCCAGCTGGCCGCGCTGCGGTTGAGCATCAGGTCGGGCTATGCGGCGGTCACCACCGATTCCATTGCCGCCGAGGCAGGGATCAGTCCGCGCACCTTCTTTAACTATTACGCCAACAAGCAGGCTGCGGTCCTGGGCATGCCGCCGCAGCTGGAACCCTGCACGGCCGATTGGATCGTGACGTCCAAGGGGGCACTGATCGACGATCTGGCGCTGTTGCTGGGACGGATGCTGGAACTGAAGGACCTGGACCGCCAGGTCGTCCGCATGATCGAACAGGTCTGGGACACCACCCCCGAGCTGATGGCCGTGTTCCGCAATTCGATGGACAACATCGCCCTGACGATCGGCGGGCTGCTGCACGCCCGCCTGGGCCCCGACCGCCAGGCCGAGGCGATGCTGATCGCCGAACTGGCGACCCACGCGCTGTCGCATGCCGTGCGCACCTGGGCGGGGGACGAGACGATGACCGAATCCGACATTCCCGACATGCTGCGCCAGCAGATGCGGCAGGTCGGCGCGTTGTTGACCTAGAAGGTCAGGCGGGTGCGGCGGCTGTCCGCGTCCAGCGTCACCTGCAACGTGCCGTCGATCTGCGATGTCGCCCCCTCCAGCAGGGTCGAGCCGAAGCCCGCATCGGGTTCGTCCTGCGCCCGCGGCGCGTCATAGCGTTCGGTCCAGTCCAGCACCGCCCCGTCGCCATCGCGTCGCCACGTGATCGTCAGCGCACCGTCGACCGGCCCCAGGACGCCGTACTTGAACGCGTTCGTGGCCAGTTCGTGCAGGATCAGCGACATCGGGACCACCAAGCGGGCCGGGATGGTCAGGTCGTCACCGCCGCTGTCAATCCGCGCACCGTCATAGGGCGCCAGCGTGGTCGCGATCAGATCGGCCAGAGGCAGCTGCGATTTGGTGCCCCGCGCCGTGGTCAGTCCATGAGAGCTGGCCAGCGCATTGATCCGGGCAGAGACCTCCTCGACCACGGTCTGGGCGTCGTCGGTCTCGCGGGCTGCCATCCGCAGCATCGCCGAGATCTGGGTGAAAAGGTTCTTGACCCGGTGGTCCATCTCGGAAATCACCGCTTCGCGCAGCGTGGCGGCCGATTGCGCGGCGGTCACGTCCAGCATGACCCCCAGCACGCGGCAATCGCCGTCGTCGGTCCCGAACCGCGCGGCCGCCGTCTCCAACCGCACGGCGGAGCGTGCGTCGGACGAAGGCGACACCACCCGCCGAAAGGCCGTGCCCGCGGCGCAGGCCTGCAGGTCGGCCAGCAGCCCGTCACGGTCGGCGGGCGCGATCAGGGCCTCGAAGGCCGACAGCGGCAGCTGCGCCGTCTGGCCCAGGCCCAGCAGGTCCGAGCTGTCGTCGATGGTCAGCATCCGCGATGCGGCGTCGTAATGCCAGACCGCGATCCGCGCCATGGACCGCACCGCGTTCAGCCGCTCCTCCTGCCGCTCGACCTCGACGCGCAGATCGCGCAGCGCGGTGACGTCCTCGAAGACCAGCATGGCGCCGTCCAGATGCCCCTCGGGGCCGCGATAGGGCTTGGCATCGACGCGCCAGACACGGGTGCCGCCGGCCTCGACCAGCTCGGTTCCCTGCGCCTCGCCCTGGCGGGCCACCTCGGCCGCCATCGACAGCAGGACGTCGCTGGCGAAGACGTTGGACACGTCGGCCAGGGGGCGGCCGTGATCGGACCGACGCAGCGGAAAGATCTGCAGCGCCGCGGCGGTGAAGTTGCGCACCCGCACGTCGCGGTCGACCACCAGCAGGGGGATCTTGGTCGCGGAAAAGAAGTTCTGCAGGTCGCTGTTGGCGGCCGTCAGATCGTCGATCTTGGACTTCAGCTCGTCGTTGACGGTGCTCAGCTCCTCGTTCGTGGACTGAAGCTCCTCGTTCATCGACATCATTTCTTCGTTCGAGCTCTTCAGCTCCTCGTTCGCGGTCTCAAGCTCCTGGACGGCGCCGTGCAGCTCGATCCGCGTCAGGCGCAGCTGCTCCTCCAGCAGGTCAGACCGGGATTCGGTGACGCTCAGCTCATCCGTCTCGTCCAGCGTGTCGGGCAGGGCCTGTGCGCCCGCGTCGTGAAACACCAGCAGGACGCTTCGGTCGGGCAGGGGCTCTGCGAACAGGGTCACTGGCTGCGCCCCCAGGTCGGACCGCGCCAGCAGGTTGCGCAGGATCGCCGCGCGGCCCGTTCCGGCCACCTGGTCCAGCGCGGCGGTCACCGCCTCCTTGAGGCCCGGATGCACGATCTGCGGTGCTAGGATCGGCTTTCTGGCGGTCGGATCGACGGCTAGGAAACGGCCCAGCCTGCCCGCCGTCCACAGGACCTCTCCCGCAGGGGACACCTGCAGCGAGGCGGGCGCGAACCGGTCCAGCACCCTGCGCTGTGCGGCAAGGGCCCCGTCGCGGGCCGCGCCGTCCTCGGCCTTGCGGCTGCGGGGGCCGGGGGAGGGGCGGTCGCCCTCGGACCGCAGGAACGGCATGTCCAGCGGCAGGCGCGCGGGCGTCGCGTCGCGCTGGAACAGCCGCGCGGGGCGGTCCAGTTCGGTGAAGTGCATGGATTCGCGACGCACCCCTTCGGACGGGCCCAGAAACAGGTAGCCGCCGGGGCGCAGGGCATAGTGGAACAGCGGCAGCACCTGCGACTGCAGATCTTCGTCCAGATAGATCAGCAGGTTGCGGCAGGAGATCAGGTCGACCCGCGCAAAGGGCGGATCACGCAGCACCGAATGCAGCGAGAAACGCACCCGGTCGCGCAGCTGCGGCGTGATCTGCATCAGCGCGTCGCGATGTGTAGTATAGGCCGCGCGCATCTCCTCGGGGATGTCGGCCAGGGCGCTGATCGGATAGGTGCCGGCGCGGGCGATCTCGATCATCTTCTTATCGATGTCGCTGGCGAACACGGTGAAGCGGGGCCGCAATCCGGCGGCGCGCATTTCCGTATCGATCAGCATCGCGACGGAATAGGCCTCCTCGCCGGATGAGCAGCCGGCGACCCAGACGCGCAGCTCCTCTCCGTCGGCGGCCGCGACCATCGGGCGGATCGCCTGTTCGCGCAGGGCCTGGAACATCTCGGGGTCGCGGAAGAACCGCGTCACGTTGATCAGGAACTCGTTCAGCAGCGCCTCGCATTCGTCAGGATGGCGCTGCAGGTGGCGCAGATAGTCGCGCGTGCCGGCAATGTTGAGGACCTGCAGCCGCCGGCGGATGCGCCGCACCAGCGTCGTCATCTTGTAGCCCGAGAAATCGTGCCCGCACCGGTCCAGCAGGTGTTGGCAGATCAGCCGCGCATCGGCCAGCATCGCGTCGTCGGCCTGCTGCGTTTCGCTGGAATCGAAGAACTGCAGGATGGCGGGCACGATCCGTTTCGGCGACAGAACATAGTCCACCAGCCCGGTCGACTGCGCCGAGAGGGGCATTCCGTCATACCGGGCGGTACGCGGTTCCTGGATGACGCAGATGCCGCCATGTTCCTTGACCGCGCGCAGCCCCAACGTGCCGTCCGCCCCCGTGCCCGACAGGATCACGCAGGCAGCGGCCGGGCCGCGGTCATGCGCCAGGCTTTCGAAAAAGTCGTCGATCGGGCGGCGCAGCCCGCGCGGCTGGTCGAAATCGGTCAGATGCAGGCGTCCGTCGCTGATCAGCATCCGCGCACCGGGGGGAATGGTATAGACATGACCCGGCTGCAGCACCGTGCCGTCGGTCGCCTGCTGCACGCTGAGCGCGGTGCGCCGGTCCAGCAGTTCGGCCAGAACGCTGTCATGCGTTGGGTCCAGGTGCTGGATGACGACATAGGCGGCCGGGTCCTCGCGCCGGACGTCACGCAGGAGGTCGTGGAGCGCCTCGAGCCCCCCGGCCGAGGCGCCGATGCCGACGACGGCGAAGGGCGGACGCGTGGTGGCGCGTGCGGGCGAGGCGTCATTCATCGCGCAACGTGATCCTTGCAAGCGTGCTGATCGAACGGGCGATCAGCCCCGTGGAATCCGACATGATCAGTCCGAACTGTCCCGCGGCGCGGCGCAAGTCCGCCATGTTGCGGCTAAGTGCAGCATCATCGCGCGCGATCGTTCCTGCCGCGTCGGATGCGGTCACGTCGAACTGCGACCCGATCACGAAACGCAGCGTGCCGTCGCGGCCGCGCAGCTTGGACATGAACACCAAGTTCATGAACGACCGCCCGTCGCGGGTGCGGTTCAGGACCGGGAACCGCCCGTCGTCCTGTGCATCGTCGGCCAGGAACCGCGACATCGCGCCGATCTGGTCCCGCGGCGTGGCGGAGGATTGCAGAAAGCGGCAGTTGCGGCCCAGGCTGTCATCGGCGTCAAAGCCGGTCAGCCGGCAGAAGGCGTCGTTGACCATGCACAGCGGCATGTCGGGCATCGCCGCCGCCAGGGAAATGGCGATCCGCGACCGCGCGATCTGGGCGCGCAGGGCTTCGGGCAGCGTGGGGTCGGGCATCGTCATCCTGTTGCGGCGGGCCATGTCCCCGACGTTCAACCGTACAATATTAATCCCCGCCGCCTGGAACAAGTCACGTTTTTGCCGCCTGTCCGGTGCTGGCGCGGACCACCAGATCGACGCCCAGAGTGATGCTGTCGGTGACCTGCTGGCCCTGCATGCGGGCCAGCAGGACTTCGGCGGCGCGTCGGCCAAGGCGGGCGCGGTGCTGGCGGATCGTGGTCAGGCCGGGGCTGCTGTAGGCCGCCATCTCGATGTTGTCGAACCCCATGACCGAGATGTCCTGCGGCACCCGCAGCCCGGCCACGATCAGCCCGTGCATCAGGCCGATCGCCATTTCATCGTTGTCGCAGAAGACCGCGGTGGGACGGTCGGGCATGGCCAGCACCTGCGCGGCCATCTGCTGGCCGAACCGGGCGGTGAAATCGCCGGTGATGCTGTCCCCGGGGCCGGGATCGGGCAGCCCCGCCTGCGCCAGACCCTGCAGGAAGCCCTGGCGGCGCGACAGGGTCAGCGAACTGCCCTGCGGCCCGGTCAGGTGCAGGATGCGGCGGTGCCCCAGGTCGGTCAGATGCCGCGCGGCAAGGCGGCCCCCTTCGACATTGTCTGCCAGCACGCGGGGGGCGGACAGGCCGTCGATCCATTCGCAGGCCTGCACTAGGGGCGGACAGCCGGGACGGGCGAACAGGCCCGCCTCCATCTGCCCGTCCAGCACGATCACCCCGTCCGAGCGCGACCGCGTCAGATAGGGGCCCAGCACCTTCATCGCCGGCTGGTCAGGCACCGCGGTCGTGTCCATCACCAAAAGGCTGAGGTTGTGGCGGCGCAGCACCTCGGAGATGCCCGACAGGATCTGCGAGAAGAACGGATTGGCCAGGTTCGGCACCAGCGCCAGCACGCCGCCCACCTGCTGCTGACGCAGGTTCCGGGCGGTGAAGTTCAGCGTGTAGCCGGTCTGCGCGATCGCCGCCTCGACCGCCTTGCGCGTGGTTTCCGACACGATCGACGGGTTCGAGATGGCCCGGCTGACCGTCGCCACGGACACCCCCGCCAGCTTGGCGACATCATGGATTCGGGGCGGACGGGATTGATCTGACACAAGAAACCTTTGTTCGGGACAGCTTCAGGCTTAGCGGAAAAATTGATGTTGTAAACCTTTTCATCCTGTGAGAACGTCGGATGAAACCGATTACATGATGCGGAATCGGGCAAGGGGAACTTCGGAGGGGAAGTTCCGGGAGGATGTATGAAGACGATCAAGGGCCCCGGCCTTTTCCTGGCCCAATTTGTGGGCCCGCAGGCACCGTTCGACAGCTTTGGCGCCATCACGGCATGGGCTGCCGATTGCGGCTATCTGGGCGTACAGGTGCCGTCGGGGGCGGAGGCACTGATCGACCTGGATCTGGCCGCGACCTCGACCACGTATTGCGACGATCTGAAGGGGCAAGCCAACGGTTTGGCCATCACCGAACTGTCGGCCCATATCCAGGGTCAGCTGGTCGCCGTCCATCCGGCCTTTGACGAGGCGTTCGACGGGTTCGCCCCGGCCACGCTGCGGGGCAATCCGACGGCCCGTCAGGCATGGGCGGTGGACCAGATGCGCAAGACCATCGATGCGTCGGCCAACCTTGGCCTTGACCGGATGGCGGCGTTCTCGGGCGCGCTGGCCTGGCCATACTTCTATCCCTGGCCGCAGCGCCCCGCGGGCTTGGTCGAGGCGGCATTCGACGAACTGGCCGCCCGCTGGCGTCCGATCCTGGACCATGCCGACAGCCGCGGTGTCGACATCTGCTTCGAGATCCATCCCGGAGAAGACCTGCACGACGGTGTCACCTTCGAGATGTTCCTGGACCGTCTGGACCAGCATCCGCGGGCCAAGATGCTGTATGATCCGTCGCACTACCTGCTGCAGCAGCTTGATTATCTTGAGAACCTGGACATCTATGCCGACAGGATCGGCATGGTCCATGTCAAGGACGCCGAATTCAACCCGACTGGTCGGCAGGGCGTCTATGGCGGATTTCAGCCTTGGGCGCAGCGCGCCGGCCGCTTCCGCAGCCTGGGCGACGGTCAGGTCGATTTCGACGCGATCTTTTCCAAGCTGGCGGTGATGGGGTTCGACGGCTGGGCCGTGGTCGAATGGGAATGCGCGATCAAGCACCCCGAGGACGGCGCCCGCGAAGGGGCGGCCTTCGTGCGCGACCACATCATCCGCGTGACCGACCGCGCTTTTGACGATTTCGCCGATGGGGGTGCCGACATGGAAGCCAACCGCCGCATGCTGGGGCTGTCCCGATGAACCGCCCGATCCGTCTGGGCATGGTCGGGGGCGGCGAGGGGGCGATGATCGGCAACGTCCATCGCATCGCCGCGCGGCTGGACGGCCGGTTCGACCTGATCGCCGGCGCCCTGTCCTCGGACGAGACGCGCGCGGCCGAGAGTGCGCGTGCCTTGGGCATCACCCGCAGTTATGGCGATTTCCGCCAGATGGCACGTGACGAGGCTGCCCGTCCCGACGGGATCGAGGCCGTGTCGGTCTGCACCCCGAACCACCTGCATGAACCCGTGTCACGCGCCTTTCTGGAACAGGGCATCCATGTCATCTGCGACAAGCCGATGACCGCGACGCTGGATCAGGCGCAGGCCTTGGCCCACCTGGCCGGGCGGTCCGATGCGCTGTTCATCCTGACGCACAACTATTCCGCCTATCCCCAGATCCGGCAGGCCCGGGCAATGATCGCGCGCGGCGATCTGGGCACGCTGCGGCTGGTCCAGGTCGAATACGCCCAGGATTGGCTGACCCAGGACACGGACAGCAAGCAGGCCGCATGGCGCGGCGACCCGGAGCGCGCGGGCGCCGGCGGCGCGATCGGCGACATCGGCACGCACGCGTTCCAGTTGGCGCGGTTCGTTACTGGCGAATTGCCCGACCGGCTGGCTGCGGACCTGACCAGCTTCGTCCCCGGCCGCAGGCTGGACGACAACGCGCATATCCTGCTGCGCTATGCGTCGGGGGCCAAGGGGATGCTGTGGGCCTCGCAGGTGGCGCCGGGAACGGAGAACGGCCTGCGGCTGCGGGTCTATGGCGACAAGGGCGGCCTGGAATGGCAGCACGACACGCCCGAGACGCTGAGATACACCCCCTTCGGCAAGCCGGCACAGATCCTGCGCCGCGCCGGGCCGGGCAGCACCCAGGACGGCAGCCGCGTGCCCCCGGGCCATCCGGAAGGATACCTTGAGGGGTTCGCGAACCTTTATGCCGAGGCCGCGCAGGCGATCCGCAGCGGCACCATGCCCGACACCCTTCCCGGCGTCCGCGACGGGCTGGAGGGGTTGCAGTTCATCGACGCCTGCATCCGGTCGAACGCGGCGGATGCGGCCTGGGTCCAGGTGACGCCATGACCGATCCCATCCTGGCGCTGAACGGCGTCACCAAGTCCTTTGGTCCCATCGAGATCCTGCACGGCGTCGATTTCGCCCTGCATCCCGGAGAGGTCCACGCCCTGATCGGCGAGAACGGCGCAGGCAAGTCCACTACGATGAAGATCCTGGCCGGATACCTGGACCCCACGGGCGGGCAGGTGACGTGGCAGGGCAAGCCCATCACCTTTGCCGGGTCGGACGAGGCCGAGGATCTGGGCATCATCATGATCCATCAGGAGTTCAACCTGGCCGAACACCTGTCGGTCGACCAGAACGTCTTTCTGGGCCGCGAACTGCGGCGCGGGCTGCTGCTGGATCACAAGGCGATGCGGGCGCAGACGGCCGATCTGCTGGGTCAGCTGCAGTGCCGGGTCGATCCGGGCACGCCGGTCAACCGCATCTCGGTCCCCGACAAGCAGATGGTCGAGATCGCCAAGGCCCTGTCGCGCAAGGCGCGCGTCTTGATCATGGACGAACCGACCGCCGTGCTGACCGAACGCGAGACCGAGGTGCTGTTCGCCCAGATCGACCGCCTGCGGGCGGAAGGGGTGGCGATCCTGTACACCTCGCACAAGCTTGGTGAGGTCAAGCGCATCGCCGACCGCGTGACGGTCCTGCGCGATGGCACGATGGTGCGGTCGGACCTGACCGCCGATGTCACCGAAGACGACATGGCCACCGCCATGGTCGGGCGCGAGCTGTCGGACCTGTTCCCGCCCAAGGCCGCCCACGGGGCCGAGCCGATCCTGGAGGCGCAGGGCGTCAGCGTGCCCGGTGTGGTCCATGACGCGTCCCTGGTGCTGCACCGGGGCGAGGTGCTTGGCATCGGCGGCCTGGTCGGATCGGGGCGCACCGAACTGGCCGAGGCCATCGCGGGCCTGCGCCCGCGCAGCGGCACCGTGCGCCTGAAGGGGCAGGACCTGCCCGCCAACCACGTCGCGCAGGCGATGCGGGCCGGCCTGGTCTATCTGACCGAGGACCGCAAGGGCGCGGGTCTGTTGCTGGACAAGACGCTTCGCGAGAACCTGACCCTGGGCCAGCTGGACCGGTTCGGCAGCCCCCTGATCGACCGCAAGCGCGAGGAGGCCGCGCTGGACACGGCCATCGCCGACTTCGCGATCCGCGCGCCCGAACGCGGCATGGCGGTGGGCGATCTGTCGGGCGGCAACCAGCAGAAGCTGCTGTTGGCCAAGACCCTGCTGTCGGACCCCCAGGTGGTCATCATCGACGAACCCACCCGCGGCATCGACATCGGCACCAAGCAGCAGATCTATACCCTGATCGCACGGTTGGCCGCCGAAGGCCGCAGCATCATCGTCATCTCCTCGGAAATGCCCGAACTGATCGGTCTGGCCAGCCGCGTGGTCGTCATGCACGCTGGTCGCATCGTGGGCGAACTGGCCGACGCGGCCGTGACCGAGGGCAATATCGTGCGTCTGGCCATGGGGATGGACCATTCCCAGGGCGGACATGAAAAGGACAGCGCCGCATGAGCATGGCAACCACCGCCCCGACCCGGCGTCCCAGGGTCAATCTGGCCGTCGTCGCGCCCATCGTGGCGCTGATCGTGCTGGTCCTGATCGGCATGGCGCTGAACCCGAACTTCCTCAGCTTTGCCAACATCACGAACGTCCTGGCGCGGTCGGCCTTCATCGGCATCATCGCCATCGGCATGACCTTCGTCATCACCGCGGGCGGGCTGGACCTGTCCGTCGGGTCGATGGCGGCCTTTGTCGCCGGGCTGATGATCCTGGTGATGAACATGCTGACCGAAAGCATGGGCGGCGGGCTGCCCGTCATCCTGATCGGCATCGCGCTGGCGCTGTTCACGGGACTGGCCGCGGGCTTCATCAACGGCATCCTGATCACCCGCGCCGGCATCGAGGCGTTCATCCTGACCCTGGGCACGATGGGCATCTATCGCAGCCTGGTGACCTGGCTGGCCGACGGCGGCACGCTGTCCCTGGGCTATGAGATGCGCGAGCTGTACCGCCCCGTCTACTACGAGGGCATCCTGGGGATCAGCTGGCCCATCATCGTCTTTGCCGTGCTGGCGATCCTGGGAGAGATCACCATGCGCCACACCGCCTTCGGCCGCCACTGCGCCGCCATCGGCTCGAACGAGAAGGTCGCGCGCTATTCCTCGGTCGCGGTGCTGCGGGTGCGGTTGATGACCTATGTCCTGCTGGGCACGCTGGTCGGCATCGCGGTCGTGATGTACGTGCCGCGCCTTGGATCGGCATCCGCCACCACGGGCCTGCTGTGGGAGTTGGAGGCGATCGCCGCGGTGATCATCGGCGGCACCCTGCTGAAGGGCGGCTTCGGCCGGGTCTGGGGCACGGTCGTGGGGGTCCTGATCCTGTCGCTGATCGGCAACCTGCTGAACCTGACCGACTTCGTCAGCCCCTATCTGAACGGTGCCATCCAGGGCGTCGTCATCATCCTTGCCGTCGTGCTGCAGCGAAACACTGGCGCCGCACGCTGATTTTCACCTGTGGGAGGAGTAACCACCATGAGAAAGACCCTGATTGCCACGACCGCCCTGATGGGCCTGACCGCTGTCCCGGCGCTGTCGGAAACCATCGGCATCTCGATCCCGGCGGCGACGCATGGCTGGGCGGGGGCGCTGAACTTTCACGCCGAACGCACCGTCGCGCGGCTGTCCGAGGCGAACCCCGATCTGGAATTCGTGCTGACCACGACCTCCGATCCCGGGCAGCAGGTGTCGGACCTTGAGGACATGGTGGCCACCCGCGGCATCGACGCACTGGTCGTCCTGCCCTTCGAATCCGAGCCCCTGACCGGCCCGATCCAGCGCATCGCCGACAGCGGCGTCTGGGTCACCGTTGTCGACCGCGGCCTGGCCCAGGAGGGCATCGAGAACCTGTATGTCGCAGGCGACAACGACAGCTTCGGCCGCACCGCAGGAACGTATTTCGCCGATACCCTGGACGAGGGTGCAAAGGTCGTCGTGATGCGCGGCATCGCCTCCACCGTCGACAACGAGCGCGTGGCGGGTTTCGAGGCTGCGCTGGAAGGGTCGGGCATCGAGGTGCTGGCCATGGATCACGGCAATTGGAACCGCGACACGGCCTTCAACCTGATGCAGGATTGGCTGTCGCGCTTCCCCGAGATCGATGCGGTGTGGGCGGCGGATGACGACATGGCCGTGGGCGCGCTGGCGGCCATCGACCAGGCCGGCCGCACCGAGGAGATGTTCGTCGTCGGCGGCGCCGGGATGAAGGAAATGGTCCAGCGCATCCAGGACGGCGATCCGACGGTGCCGGTGAACGTGACCTATCCGCCGGCGATGATCTCGACCGCGATCGAGATGACCGCTTTGGGCCTGACCTCCGGCGCGCCCATGTCGGGCGAATTCATCATCGCCTCCGAGCTGATCACCCCGGAGAACGCCGAGAGCTTCTATTTCGAAGACAGCCCGTACTGACGACGACGCGGCGCGGGATGTGACCCGCGCCGCATTCCGACCCCGGAGGAGGGGGTCGTTCCGCCCCGAAATGTAAACGGTTTCATATTTCGCCCGCGGGCGTGGCCGGGGCCTGCATCAAAGGGAGGATAACCATGACCGATCTGTCGGACCGCGCGACCATGACCCGGCGCGGACTGTTTCACGGCGCTAGCGGCCTCGCGGCGCTTGGAGCGGGGCTGGGGGCGGTGCCCCTGATGGCCCAGGATGCGCAGCCTGCGGGGTTGCAGGGAAACATCAACCATTCCGTGGCGCGCTGGACCTTTGGCGACCTGCCGCTGGCCGACCTGTGCCAGCTGGCCCGCCAGACCGGCCTGGGCGCGATCGACCTGTGCGGTCCGGACGACTGGCCGGTGCTGGCCGAACACGGGCTGGCCAGTTCGATGTGCAACGGCGCCGAGATCAGCCTAGAGGATGGCTGGGCGGACCCTGCCAACCACGACGAACTGACCGAACGCTATCTGCGTCACATCCCGCTGGTCGCGGAGGCGGGGCATGTGAACCTGATCTGCTTCAGCGGCAACCGCCGGGGCATGTCCGACGAAGACGGCCTGCGCCATTGCGCCGAGGGCCTGTCGCGCATCCTGCCTGCCGCCCGCGATGCCGGGGTCGTGCTGCAGATGGAGCTGCTGAACAGCCGCGTCAATCATCCCGATTACATGTGCGACCGCAGCGCATGGGGCGTGGCGCTGTGCGAACGGCTGCAAAGCCCGCAGTTCAAGCTGCTCTATGACATCTACCACATGCAGATCATGGAGGGCGACGTGATCCGCACCATCATGCGCGACCATCGCTGGTTCGGGCATTACCACACCGCCGGCAATCCCGGCCGCAACGACCCCGACGACAGTCAGGAACTGAACTATCCCGCGATCTGCAGGGCGATCCGGGACACGGGCTATCAGGGTTGGGTGGCGCAGGAGTTCATCCCGCGCGACCCCGCCCCGCAGGCCGCCGCCGCATCGCTGCGCGACGCGGTGCTGACCTGCGACGTCTGAACGCCTCAAGCAATTTCTAGAAAGGAACGCCAGATGGCAGACAACATGCATTACGACGCGATCGTCGTCGGATCGGGCATCAGCGGCGGGTGGGCCGCAAAGGAGCTGACGGAGAAGGGCCTGAAGGTCCTGATGCTGGAGCGCGGCCGCAACATCGAGCATCTGACCGACTATGTGAACGCGGACAAGGAGGCCTGGGACTATCCCCACCGCGGCACCGCGACCATGGAGATGAAGGACAACTATCCCGTCCTGTCGCGCGACTATCCCCTGAACGAGCAGACCTTCGGCATGTGGGCCAACGAGCAGGAAAACCCCTATGTCGAGGCCAAGCGCTTTGACTGGTTCCGGGGCTATCACGTCGGCGGGCGCAGCCTGATGTGGGGTCGCCAGTCCTATCGCTTCTCGGACACCGACTTCACCGCCAACGAACGCGAGGGGATCGCGACCGACTGGCCGATCCGCTATGCCGACATCGCGCCGTGGTACGACCATGCCGAACGCTTTGCCGGCATCTCGGGAACGAACGAGGGGCTGGACATCCTGCCCGACGGGCAGTTCCTGCCGCCCATCCCGCTGAACATCGTCGAAAAGGACGTGGCCGCACGCCTGCGCAATGCCTTTGGCGGCAAGCGGTACCTAATCAACAGCCGCGTGGCCAACATCACCGAGGCGCTGCCCGACCAGAACCGCGTCGCCTGTCAGTATCGCAACAAGTGCTGGCTGGGCTGCCCCTATGGCGCCTATTTCAGCACCCAGTCCGCGACGCTGCCCGCCGCGATGGCCACGGGCAACCTGACGCTGCGGCCGTTCTCGATCGTCAAGGAGGTCCTCTACGACAAGGACCGCAAGCGCGCGACCGGTGTCGAGATCATCGATGCCGAGACGAACATGACCTATGAATACACCGCAGACGTGGTGTTCCTGAACGCCTCCAGCTTCAATTCGACCTGGGTGCTGATGAACTCGGCGACCGATGTCTGGGAAGGCGGCCTGGGGTCGTCGTCGGGCGAGCTGGGCCACAACGTCATGGACCACCACTTCCGCGTCGGCGCCGAGGGCCGGGTCGAGGGGTTCGACGACAAGTACTACTTCGGGCGCCGTCCGGCGGGCTTCTACATCCCGCGTTTCCGCAACATCGACGGCGAGGAGCGGCCCTATACCCGTGGCTTCGGCTATCAGGGATCGGCCAGCCGCCAAGGCTGGCAGCGCGACATTGCCGAACTGAACATCGGTGCGGACCTGAAGCAGGCCCTGTCGACGCCGGGCAACTGGACCATCGGCATGACCGGCTTTGGCGAGATGCTGCCCTATCACGACAACGCCATCTCGCTTGACCGGGGCACGACGGACAAGTGGGGCCTGCCGGTCCTGTCCGTCAGCGTCGACCTGCGCGAGAACGAGATGCGCATGCGCGAGGACATGAAGCAGGACGCCGTCGACATCCTGGAGGCCGCCGGGGTCAAGGACGTCAAGCCGGTCGACCGCGATTATGCCCCCGGCATGGGCATCCACGAGATGGGCACGGCACGCATGGGCCGCGATCCGAAGACCTCGGTCCTGAACGGCAACAACCAGGTGTGGGATGCGCCGAACGTCTATGTGACGGACGGGGCCTGCATGACTTCGGCCAGCTGCGTGAACCCGTCGCTGACCTACATGGCGCTTACCGCGCGTGCGGCGGATCACGCCGTCAAAGCCCTCAAGAACGGAGATCTGTGATGAACCGTCGCGACCTTCTGACGATGATCGCCGCCGTCACCGGGACGGCCATGCTGGGTGCGGGCCGGGTGATGGCCTATGTCCCGACCGAGACCGGAGAGAACCTCTTCACCCCCGAGGATGCGGCCTTCCTGGACGAGGTGGCCGAAACGATCATTCCCGCCACCGACACGCCGGGCGCCAAGGATGCGGGCGTGGGCGCCTTCATGACCCAGTTCGTCAGCGACTGCTATGACGCCGAGGAGCAGGCGGCGTTCCGCGACAGCATCGACACGCTGAAATCCGAGGCCCAGGCACAGTTCGGCAAGCCGTTCGAGGACCTGACCGCCGAGGAGCGCCAGCAGATGCTGCAGGAGGCCATGGTCGCCGCCAGCGCCCAGGCTGCCGTCGTGGCCCAGGCCAAGGAGGAGATGCGCATCCAGGCCCGCGACCAGCAGCAGTCGGCTGACACCGCGGCCACCGCGCAGGCCCAGACCGAGGCGGACCTGCCGGCGCTGCACTGGTTCACGCCGATCCAGCAGCTGACGCTGGTCGGGTTCTTCACCTCCGAAGTCGGTGCGACGCAGGTGCTGCGCTATGAGCCGGTGCCGGGCGAGTACATCGGCGATCTGGAATACGACGGCGGCCCGGCCTGGGCCACGTGATCCCGCCAACGGCCCCGGCATGTCCGGGGCCGCATTCTTTCGCAAAGGATATTGCCATGAAACTGATGACATCGATGGCCGCGCTGCTGGCGTTGGCCGCCCCCGCCCTGGCCCAGGACGCCCCCGAGCCGACGCGCGAGGAACGCCAGGCCCAGTCCCGCGTGACCGAGATCGCGGGCCCCGAGCCGCGGTTGGTCCAGACCCCCGAGGGCGAGCCGCCGTCGGACGCGGTCGTGCTGTTCGACGGGACGAACCTGGACAGGTGGGAATCCGTGAACGGCGGCGCCGCCGAGTGGGTCGTCGAGGACGGCGCGATGCGCGTCGCGCGCGGATCGGGCGACATCCGCACCACGGAAAGCTTCTGCGACGTGCAGCTGCATGTCGAATGGCGCTCTCCGCCGAACAACGAGGGGCATGACAGCCAGGACCGCGGCAACAGCGGCATCTTCCTGCAGAGCCGCTATGAGGTGCAGGTTCTGGACAGCTTCGAGAACCCGACCTATGCGAACGGGCAGGCGGGGTCGATCTACAAGCAGCACCTGCCGCTGGTGAACGCCTCGCGCGCACCCGAAGAATGGCAGACCTACGACATCATCTTCCAGGCGCCGATGTTTTCGGACGAAGGCGCGCTGCGCCGTCCGGCCCATGTCACCGTCCTGCACAACGGCGTCGTGGTGCAGAACCACGCCCAGATCCAAGGTGTGACCGAATGGATCGGCTATCCGGCATACGAGGCGCATGACTGCGCGCCGATCCAGCTGCAGGACCATGACGCGGATGTCAGCTTCCGCAACATCTGGGTCCGCCCGATGTGATCCGGCCGGGTCCGCCCCCGCGGCGGGCCCCGGCATCGCCACGCGGCATCGCGATACGGAAAAAGGGGCCGCGACGATGTCGCGGCCCCAGTCAACCTGTCCGGCAGGGAGGGTTCAGCGCGTGGCGCTGTCCGGCAGGTTTTCCGTCAGGAAGGTGGCACCGGTCATCACGACCTCGGCGGCATCCAGGGGCTGGTCATGCTCGATGATGTACCACTGCGCGCCGGCCTCCTCGGCGGCGGGCAGGATCGCGGCCCAGTCCAGCGTGCCTTCGCCAAGCGCCTTGAAGCCCCGCTCGTCCTCGGCCTCGCCCTCGGGGGCGTTGTCCTTGGCGTGGATCGCAAAGACGCGGTCGTCGAAACGGCCCAGATACTCGACCGGGTCCAACCCGCCGCGCGCGACCCATGCCAGGTCCAGCTCGGCCATGACGTCCTCGCCCGCGGCCTCCATCATGATCTCCAGCGCGGTGCGGCCGTCGAACTCGACCATCTCGAAATCGTGGTTGTGATAGGCCAGCGTCATGTCCGCCGCCTCCAGCGTCTCGCTGAGCGCGGCCAGCTCCTCGCCCAGGGCGGTCCAGCCGGCGGCATCCGCAGGGCGGTCCTCCTCGGCCAGATAGGGGACGGTGATGACGTCGTTGCCGATCGCCTTGTTGAAATCGATCACCGCCTGCGCGTCGGCGCGCAGATCGGCCAGCTGGGCATGGGTCGAGATCGCCTCGATCCCGTATTCCTGCAGTTTGGCCGACAGGTCCTCGGCGGTGCTGTCCTGCATACCGACGGTCTCCACCGCGGTCACGCCCGCCGCCTGGACGGCGGCCAGCTGGTCATCCAGCGTGCCGTGGTCGCGCAGCGTATACATCTGGACCGCGATGGGCAGGTCGGACGTGGCCGCATCCTGGGCCATCGCCATCGGTGCCACCAACGTGGCCAGTCCACCGATCAGGGCGGTTCTTGCAAATGTCATGATCTTCTCCTCTGGTCCCCGCTCCTCCGGGGGTTGTCCATAGATGTAATGGATTTCATTACTTCTGAAAAGGATTACATTCACACAGGCCCGGCTTTTTGCTGCCCGGATCGGCACCCTGCCGCCGCAATGCTTGCGCTGAGCGCCGTTTCGCCCTAGGCCCCCGCTGCGCCAACCAGAGGACATCATGGCCCAAAACGACCTGGAAGCCCGACATCTCGATACGCTGGACCGCGACCTGGGGCGGTTCTCGGCGCTGGAAAACGCTACCGCCTATGTCGCGCGCCCGCTGGTCGCGCCGGGCGTCGCGCTGGCCTTCGTGCTGCTGGCCGGGCTGGGGGCGATGGTCGCCTTCGGACAGACCGACAACACGATGATCGTCGTGGTCGCGGCGATCTTCGGCGCCTACATGGCGCTGAACATCGGCGCCAACGATGTGGCCAACAACATGGGCCCGGCGGTCGGCGCGAATGCGCTGACCATGGGGGGCGCCATCGCCATCGCCGCCGTGTTCGAGACCGCAGGCGCGCTTATCGCGGGCGGCGACGTGGTCAGCACCATCTCTCGCGGGATCATCGATCCGCAGACGATCGGGACCGAAGGCATCTTCGTCTGGGCGATGATGGCGGCGCTGCTGTCATCTGCGCTGTGGGTGAACCTGGCGACCTGGATCGGCGCACCGGTCTCCACCACCCACTCCATCGTCGGCGGCGTGATGGGCGCGGGCATCGCCGCGGCAGGGTTCGGCGCGGTCAACTGGCCCACGATGGCGACCATTGCGGCCAGCTGGGTGATCTCTCCGGTGCTGGGCGGGCTGATCGCCGCGGCCTTCCTGTGGTTCATCAAGGCGCGCATCATCTATCGCAACGACAAGATCGCGGCCGCGCGCGTCTGGGTGCCGGTCCTGATCGGCATCATGGCGGGCGCGTTCGCGGCCTATCTGGCGCTGAAGGGTCTCAGCCGGATCGTCGACGTGACCTTTTCCGGGGCGCTGATGATCGGCGCGGTGCTGGGCCTGGTCTGCTGGGTCGTCATGATCCCGGTGATCCGCCGCCAGTCGCGCGGGCTGGAGAACCGCAACAAGTCGCTCAAGGTGCTGTTCGGCATCCCGCTGGTCGTGTCGGCCGCGCTGCTGTCCTTTGCGCATGGTGCCAATGACGTGGCCAATGCCGTCGGGCCGCTGGCCGCCATCGTGCAGGCCCTGGGATCGGGCGGCACGGCCGAGACCGTGGCGATCCCGCTTTGGGTGATGCTGATCGGGGCGTTCGGCCTGTCATTCGGTCTGTTCCTGTTCGGACCCAAGCTGATCCGCATGGTCGGCAGCCAGATCACCAAGCTGAACCCGATGCGTGCCTATTGCGTGTCGCTGTCGGCGGCGCTGACGGTGATCCTGGCCAGCTGGCTGGGTCTGCCGGTCAGTTCGACCCACATCGCCGTCGGTGCGATCTTCGGGGTGGGCTTCTTTCGCGAATGGGACGCGGCACGCCGCGCCCGCGCCGTGCAGGGTCAGGCCCCCGAACGCCCCCGCACCGCCCCCGAGGAGCGTCGCCGCCGCAAGCTGGTGCGCCGGTCGCATGTGCTGACCATCGGCGCGGCCTGGGTCGTCACGGTTCCGGCGGCGGCGGCCCTGTCGGGGGCGCTGTTCTGGGCGCTGCGGGCGATCGGCGGCTAGGCGCCGCAGGCCGCCAGCCAGCGCCGGATCGCGTCCAGGGCAGGGGCCTCGTCCAGCCAGGGGATATGGGCGCGGCCGGGCACCTCGGCCAGGATCAGGTCCGGGCGCATGTCCTTCATGCGCGCGGCCACCGCAGGCGACAGAAGGTCCGAATTCGCCCCCCGGATCAGKGCGACCGACAAGCCGGCCGTCGCCTGCCACAACGGCCAGAGATCGACCGGATCGCCCTGGAACGCGGCCAGGAACGCCTCTCGCAGGGCGGGGTCATAGGTGATGCCCAACCCCTCCGGCGTTTCGCGGTAATGGCGGCGCACGTCCTCCAGCCAGCGTCCCGGCGGCACGTCGGCAAAGCCCGGCATCAGCCCGGGCAGGCGCGCCGCCAGTTCGGAATGGCTGGCAGCCGCCGGATTGCGTCCGACATAGTCGAAGATCCGGTCCAGCCCGGCACGCGCGATCTCGGGGCCGACATCGTTCAGGCACAGGCCTGACAGGCGGTCATGCGCGGTCGCGGCCAGCACCATGCCGACCAGCCCGCCGCGCGACGTGCCCAGCACCGCGGCACGGTCGATCCCCAAATGATCCAGCAGGTCGATCGCATCGCGCGCCTCGCGCGGGACGGTATAGGTTTCGGCCCCGGTCCATTCGGACGCGCCGCGGCCGCGATAATCCATGCGGATCAAGCGCACCCCGGTCAGGTGCGGCGCGACATAGTCGAAATCGGACATGCTGCGGGTCAGGCCCGCCAGGCACAGGACGGGCAGGCCGGTCCCCTGATCGGAAAAGGCGATGCGCGCCCCGTCACCCGCCGTGAAAACCGCCATGCCGCCGCCCCCCTGTCGTGATCGCCGCTACAGGTTCTCGCTCTGCGGCATGCCCAGCACATGATAGCCGCCATCGACCATCACGATCTCTCCGGTGGTGCAGGCGCCCCAGTCGGACAGCAGCCAGACCGCGGTGCCGCCGATGGATTCCAGCGTGGCGTTGGCGCGCAAGGGTGCATTGGCCTCGGTGTGGCGGAAGGTCTTGCGCGCGCCGCCGATGGCCGCGCCTGCCAGCGTCTTCATCGGGCCGGGGCTGATCGCGTTCACGCGGATGCCGTCCGGGCCAAGGTCGTTGGCCAGATACCGCACGCTGCTTTCCAGCGCGGCCTTGGCGACGCCCATGACGTTGTAGAACGGCGTCACGCGGTTCGACCCGCCATAGGTCAGGGTGATGATCGACCCGCCCTCGGACATCAGCGGATGGGCGCGGCGCGCGACCTCGATCAGCGAGTAGCAGCTGATCTCCAGGCTGTGCTTGAAGTTGGCGCGGCTGGTGTTCATGAACCGGCCGGTCAGCTCGTCCTTGTTGGAGAAGGCGACGGCGTGGATCACGAAGTCGATCGACCCCCACCGGTCGGCCAGCGCGGCGAAGGCCGCGTCCAGCGACGCGTCGTTCGTCACGTCCACATCGACCAGCAGGTCCGACCCGACGGAGGCCGCCAGCGGTTCGACCCGCTTGCCGAACGCCTCGCCCTGATAGCTGAACGCCAGCTCTGCCCCCTGGTCGGCCAGCGCGCGCGCGATGCCCCAGGCAATGGACCGCTCGTTGGCGACCCCCATCACAAGCCCGCGCTTGCCCTTCAGAAGATCGCCCATGCGTTGGTCCTTTGCCTCAGTCCTGATAGCGCGACATCAGCAGGGTGGCATTCGTGCCGCCAAAGCCGAAGCTGTTCGACAGGACCGAATCCAACCCGGCGTTGTCCACGCGGCTGGTCGCAATCTCGCCCGATTGAATCTCGGGGTCCAGCGTCGTGACGTTCGCCGAGGCCGCGATGAAGTCATTCTGCAACATCAGCAGGCTATAGATCGCCTCGTGAACGCCGGTCGCACCCAAGGAATGCCCGGTCAGCGACTTTGTCGAGCTGACGGGCGGGGTCGACCCCTCGCCGAAGATGCGGCGGATGGCCTTGATTTCGCCCAGATCGCCCACGGGCGTCGAGGTGCCGTGCGCGTTGATGTAGCTGACCTTTCGGTCCTCGGGCAGGGTGGACATGGCCACGCGCATCGCACGCTCGCCGCCCTCGCCGGAGGGGGCAACCATGTCGTAGCCGTCGCTGGTCGCGCCGTAACCCGTAACCTCGGCATAGATCTTGGCGCCGCGCGCCAGGGCGTGGGACAGTTCCTCCAGCACGAAGACGCCGCCGCCGCCCGCGATCACGAACCCGTCGCGCGTCGCGTCATAGGGGCGCGACGCGGTCTCGGGCGTGTCGTTGTATTTCGACGACATCGCGCCCATCGCGTCGAACAGGCACGACAGCGTCCAGTCCAGCTCTTCGCCGCCGCCGGCGAAGACGATGTCCTGCTTGCCCATCTGGATCTGCTCGACCCCGTTGCCGATGCAATGCGCCGACGTCGCGCAGGCCGAGGTGATGGAGTAGTTCACGCCCTTGATCTTGAAGGGCGTGGCAAGGCAGGCCGAATTGGTGGAGGACATGCAGCGCGTGACCATGAAGGGGCCCATGCGCTTGGGGCTGCCCTTCTCGATCACCGTCTGATGCGCCAGAAAGAAGTTCGACGTGGACGGCCCGCCCGATCCCATGATCAGGCCGGTGCGCTCGTTCGACACGTCGCCTTCCTCCAGGCCGCTGTCCTTGATGGCCTGTTCCATGGCCAGGAAGTTGTAGGCGGCACCCGGACCCATGAAGCGCAGGTTGCGCTTGTCGATATGGTCCTCCAGCACGATCTGCGGCATGCCGTGGACCTGGCTGCGAAAGCCGTGCTCGGCATATTCGGGGGCGAAGACGATGCCCGACTTGCCCGCGCGCAGGCTGTCAGTGACCTCGTCGGCATTGTTGCCGATGGGGGATACGATACCAAGCCCGGTGATGACGACACGACGCATGGGGGCCTCCTTGAATGGGTGGGGTCAGCTGGCCGACAGGGCCACTTTCATGTCCTTGACCTGATAGATCAGCTCTCCGTCCGCCTCGACCCGGCCATCGGCCACGCCCATGGTCAGGCGACGGGTCTGGACGGCCTTGGTGAAATCGACGGTATAGCGCAGCATCTTGCGGTCGGGCCGCACCATGCCGGTCAGCTTGACCTCTCCGACGCCCAGGGCGTAACCGCGCCCCTGCCAGCCGCGCCAGCCCAGGTTGAAGCCGGTCAGCTGCCACAGCCCATCCAGGCCCAGGCAGCCGGGCATGATCGGGTTGCCGGGAAAGTGGCAGCCGAAGAACCACAGGTCGGGCGTGATGTCGAATTCGGCGACGATATGGCCCTTACCATGCGCGCCGCCGTCCTCGGACACGTCGGTGATGCGGTCCATCATCAGCATGGGCGGTTCGGGCAGCTGGGCATTTCCGGGGCCGAACAGTTCTCCGCGCGCGCAGGCAAGCAGGTCGTCGCGGTCGAAGCTGGTCTGGGTCAATGCCATCCGGGTCATGCCTTCATCTGTGCAGCCCCTGCGGGCCGGTCGGTTTTTCAGGTTGCCGCAGGGTCTATCATCCGGGGCAAGACCCGCGCAAGGGCAAGCCGCAGCCGTCTAGAACCACTGTCCCGGCTCCATCAGGCCCAGGTCCATCAGCTGCTGGCTGGTCCAGTCGAAGCGGTGCGAATTGCGCCAGGTCATGTCGCGGACCTGTTCGCGCGATCCGGGGTTGCGTACCAGCGCCTTGGCGACCCGAAAGGATGCCACAGCGGCCGTCAGGTTGTGGTGCCAGGGACAGGAGTAGGTGTTGTACTCCTCGATCGAGAAGCGGTGGTCGGCGGTCATCGTCAGGCCGGGGGCGGCGCGGAACAGCGCGATGCGGTCGATGCGGCGACGGTCTGCCGGCAGGAACTCCTCATAGCGCCAGCGCAGGCCGCCGTGAAAGTCCAGCTGGCGTTCGCGGATCTGGCCGTCCGCGCCGCGACGGCCCAGGGCATAGTATCCCGTCCGGTCGAACAGCGCCCCGTCAAGATCGACCGCGTCGGGGCAGGCCCGCAGATCGCCCGCATAAAGATCGATCACATAGGACAGCATCGCGGCGCGCCGTTCCTCGGTGTGAAAGGCCAGCATCTCTCCGACGCTTCGGGTTTCGCAGAAGGGATAGAACAGGAACTCGGCGTTGAAGCCGTAGTAAAGCCAGGTGCCGGTCGGCACGGCGCGGATCACCGCGTTCACCGCTTGGACATGGGCCGCGGGCCTGCGCGGGTCGTAGCGCAGCTGCGTGACCTGCGCGGCCATCGCGTCGGGCAGATCCTGCGGCTGGTCCGACATCAGCAGGATGTGGCGAAAGCCCCGGTCCAGATGATGGCGCAGCGTCGCCGCGACGGCGGTGTCGTCCTCGACCAGGATCACGGCAAGCGGTCCGCGGGCCAAGACGGCGGGCCGCCCGGCCAGGAACGGCGCCATGTCCCGGATCGGCAGGACCGTCATCAGCGCATGACCGCCTTGACCTGCTCCAGCGCGGCGGCCAGCAGGGCGGGGYCGCCCTCTGCCTGCGACACCAACTGCTTGAGCGTCTGCTTCTGCGTGTCGGGGATGGCGGCGCCGTCGATGATGCTGTCGACCTGGGCGCGGTCGAAGCCCTCGGGGGTCAGCAGCGCCTCGATCCGGGCGGCGACGGTGGCGGCATCGGCCGTCTCGGCGGCGGCCTCTGCCGCGTCCTGCGCGGCGCTGGCAGCCTCCTGCGCGGCGGCGTCGGCGGTCAGGCCGGTGACGCCCGCGGTGGC